>JAYEKW010000170.1 GCA_034716895.1 Candidatus Neomarinimicrobiota bacterium | reverse complement strand
GTAAATATCCACCCGCAAAGCGGGTGGCATTACTGAGCACCCTTTAAGGGTGCGTTGTCACAAACTTAGCTCCTCCTGATCAACGTTTTCATCCCGATCCTTGTCTTGCTGCCAACGGACGTAGTTCCGGATCGTTTCCTCATCAAGACCTATTGTCGAAACACAATATCCACGGGACCAATAGTGCTGGCCATAATATTTCTTTCGTAAATTCTTGAATTTACGAAATATTTGAATGGCACTCTTCCCTTTCAGAAAGCCCATCACTCTACTCACGCTATAACTTGGCGGAATGCTCAATACCATGTGGATGTGGTCGGGCTGAACATTCCCTTCAAGTATCTCAACTTTATGTCTGCGACACAGCTCCCTCAAGACATCTCGAATATAGGATCTTGCCTGACCCTCCATTACACGGAATCGATACTTGGGACACCATACTACATGATATTTGCAATCCCATACACTATGGCTTAATTTCTTGAAGCGGCTCATTCGTACCTCCTTTTTATTGTGGTTTGCTCACCACTGAGGTACGAATGCTGCCTTGGTTACAGCAAGAGCTTATTTTGTAGACCCCTCGGCACAGCCGAGGGAACTATATTCTATTAGAGAAAACAATGTGACAAGCGGAAAAAGGGACATTGCCCATATCATCTGTTTTGTTGGTGCAATATGTTTTGGATTCATAGTTTCCGCTAATAGATCAAGAGTAAAAAACTGAACATTCCTCTTTTATAGATCCTTCAGTAATTGTGATAGCAAAACCTCATCACCAGGTTTATAGCCGTGGTGTAAATATTTTATATTCCCCTCTCCACCAATGACAACGAGGGTTGGTAAGGACTCGGCCCCATACTTCTGGGCTGTCATTGCATAGCGATCCATGAGGATGGGGTGGGTCATTTTAAAACGGTCTCTATATCTCATGACCTTATCGGTCTCTTCTCTCTGTTTGGTGACTTCCCCACCATTCTCAGCAACCATTAGTCCACCCACATTCACATAATACAATCTGACGTTTTGTAGACTGGGATCACCCATCATCTTTTCAAGAGCTGGTATTTCCTGACGACAGGGTATACACCAAGTCGCATAAAAAGCCAGGATGATGGGGCTATCAGGTTTGATCTCTTTGCTCAGGAAGAAGTTTTCACCTTCAAGCGTGCGTAGGTAGAATGTTGGAGAAGGATCGCTAACACTAAGTTTGGCAGGTTCTTGTGCCAGACCAATCTGACTAAATAACACAATCACTATACTGCATCGTATCGATTGAATTGTTACAAATTGTTTCATAGATTCCCCGCAAGTACCTAAGGGTTCCAACTTTGCCCTATAATTGCTTATTTAGATCATTCCTTAAAACCCTAAACCCAATATCGTACCAATTATTTTTAGGGGGGATATGGCCTCTTGCTGAAGTTCGCAGCCTAAATGCAGCACCGCTATAACTACCCCCTCGAACGATATTATAGAGTCCATATTCTGTTCCAGTAGGGTTTTTCTGAGTTTCAGAATTATAGCTACCATATCTATCCCAGCACCATTCTCGGACATTACCACTCATGTCATGTAATCCAAATCGATTCGGAGATTTCGTTCCAACTTCATGAGTTTTGGAACCACTGTTCAAACGAAACCAGCTGTAATCTTCTAAATCACTTTCAAAAGCTGCTCCAGAAAAAGTCAAGTCATTATGGCCACCACTTCTTGCTGAAAATTCCCACTCACTTTCTGTCGGAAGACGATAACCATTGGCAGACCAGTCACAAGTAACAGCACCGTCAATAATTGAATAGCATGATATAAGCCCTTCAATCTGCGACAAAAAATTACAGAATTGGATAGCATCGTACCAGGAGACTTTCTCCACGGGATTGCTTTCACCTTTAAACCTTGAAGGATTTGCCCCCATGACTTGTTCATACAGTCTCTGTGTAACCTCATATTTGCTTATTAAGAAATCACTTATGGTTACCTTGTGATTAGGTTGTTCATCAGAATCACCCAAATTCATGTTGTCACCCATGATGAATGTACCACCCTTTACCTTCACCATGTTTGTCCCCAGCAAAGATTTTACTATCTCTATTTCTATACTGTCTAATCCGATAGGGCCGTCAGTAAGAGTTATGTCAACTTTACCCAAATTATTTGGAATCTTCTTATCTTGTTTTTTATTACCACTTACTATGTAATTGGATTGTTCAGGCTCTTTTGGCGAAATTATAATTGCAGATAATTGTGCAGCTATACTCGCCATCCCCACTTTTAC
>JAYEKW010000169.1 GCA_034716895.1 Candidatus Neomarinimicrobiota bacterium | reverse complement strand
TGGAGTTGGAGAAATCACTTTTCAGGTCAAAGATCCCATAACGGCTTGCGGCCACTTCAAACAGGTTTGTTTGAGTGATCACCCAATTTGTCATGTAGCCGCCGTAGGAACCGCCCATGATCACCAGGCTGTCGGTATGAGCAACGCCCCGCCGGATCAGATCCTTGACACCGCACATGATATCATGATAATCACCGCCACCCAGGTCACGGTAATTTGCCGTTTGGAATACTGCTGAATAGCCTGTGCTGCCCCTGAAATTAGGAGAAAAAACCGCAAATCCCTGAGAAGCCCAGGCTTGATACATGGCAAATTGTTCCAGCGCAATATCAGTCCGAGCAGCTGGACCACCGTGAATATCCACGATGAGAGGCAAGGGGTCGTTTCCTGAGAAATGTGGGAGAACCACCAAACCTTGAAGATTGAAACGGCCATCCCTGCTTTGCCAGTGATAGGCTGTTTGAGGATGGATCTGCAACGTTTCCAGCGCAGCGCTTTGATCGGTCAGGATACCCCAGGGATGCCCGGGTCCCTTTGAATAAACAATCTCGCTCAAACTGGTGGCAGACTGTCTGACTACCGCAATACCTGCTGATCCCGGATCTACAGCACTGCGGAAGAAATATGACGCACCACCACTGATCTCGGTGGTCTGGCCGTTTAACGAGGCAGTATAGAGGTGATTATTCATGCCTTGGTTGATCTCTAGAAGCAGTGCTTGATCAGAATACCATTTAAAGGCGCCAACATTCAGATCCAGATCCCGGGTAATGCGTTTTATCGTATTCCCTCTTACGGTAATGGTTTCGATCTCGTTCTGGGAAAAGGGTTTTCGGGCATCCTGGGGGCGTTCATAAGCGATAAGATGACCATCTGGAGAAAAGAGGGGAGTATTCTCCGCACCCTTTGCTGAAGTTAATTGCCTTGGTCCGCTACTATCAGGGATCGAAAACAGGAAGATATCTGTTTCCACCCAGTCGTTGTCATCACCCGTGTAGTTGGTGCTGTACACAAGTGTTTCCCCTCGGGGATCGATATCAAAAGACGATATTCCCGGATCTCCGATGAATAGTCGCTCATGCTTGCAACTGATCCTATCAACCATCCAGACCTCTATTTTTGGTCTTTCAGCGGTTCTATCAATAGCATCGAAGCCGGATTTCTCGCGTTCTGTGACCCAGGCTTTCGTCTGTTTTGCCTTGATCTCAGGGGTGAGGTAATAGATATAATTCCCATCAGCGCTCCACTTAAAATCCAGTATGTCACGTTCAGATCCAGTCAAAGGTTTAGCTTCGCCACCAGATATCGCCATAGCCCAAATCCGGGTACCTGGTTTATCCAGATCATCTGGTCGATCAGAGAAAAAAGCCACACAATGTCCAGTTGGACTGAGTTGTGGATCCCATTCATTCCCCGAGCTATAGGTGAATTGTCGATTTTGGGTTCCATCAGTTTGTATTTTCCAGAGCTGTTTGCGGTAAGTGTTGGCTTTCAGATCGGCTTCGCGTCGTTCATAAATGATAGTCTGACTCGCCGAGTGTAATTCCAGGTTGCGAATACTGGGAAAGGAGATCAGGTCTCGGGCATTAATATCTCGTGGACTTTGTGCCAGAGACAAAGCAGATAATAGGATCAAAATAATTGTTAATCGCATGGTCTAAATTGTTCTCCTGTTAAGGTGGCAGCGATTAGTCGTGCAGAATGATGCTTTGAGCCTCAGCAAAACTCGTCTCCCTGAGGCTCTCGAAGGGCTAACAGGAATTGAGCTCATGAATGGAATTTGCGACTAACCTTCGCCGGTTTAATATATAGCCAGATCAATTTTGGCTGTATCTTTTTTCAGGCTCATTACCTAGCAGTAGTTGTAAACCTGCTTCAGCCAAAGCTTCAAGTTCGTTTTCACCTGCTTCGACATGGATGGTTGCCACAGCCTGAACCCTTGTTGAAATTGATTCGCAAAGTAAAGTGGACCGAGCCATTCCTCCAGTTAAAAGGATACCGTCCAGGTTAAATTCCAAAACAGAAGCCATGGCAGCTATTTCTTTACTTATCTGGTAGACCATGGCCTGAAAGATCAATAGGGCATGCTCATCACCTGCTGCAATGCGTTTTTCAACTTTCCGTAGATCTGCAGTACCCAGATATCCAACCAAGCCACTGTGTTTGGAGAGCAGCGCTTCCAGTTCCTGTCGGTCATGATCACCTGAGTAAGCCAGATCCAATAATCCCGAGCTGGGTAAAGCCCCAGACCTTTCCGGGCTGAAAGGTCCCATACCCAGGAGCGCATCGTTCACATCAATAATGCGTCCATTTTTCAAGGCAGCTACTGAGATACCACCACCCATGTGGCATACTACCCAGCGACTTTCATCGATTGATCTGCCTAATTTTTGGCAAAGTCGGCGGGTACTGGCTTTGATGTTCAGGGCGTGACTGCGGGATTTTCTTTCGATTCCAGGAACTCCGGAAATTCTTGCCAGGGGTTCAAATTCATCAGTAGTGACGGGATCGGTAATATAGACTGGGATCTTTCCATTTGAATTGAGTCCAACCCCGATCAAGGCAGCCAGGTTACTGGCATGATCAGCATATCTCGCAGAACGCAGGTCATCGATCATGGTCTGGTCAACTGCATAGATACCACCCGGCAAAGGGCGTAGCGGACCACCGCGCGCCATGATCAGGTCGGGAATGATCCGGGCTGTTTCAAGAAATTGTCCAACAGCTTGCAGGCGCAACTCCAATTGATCGAGGACTCGACCTGATCTGAATTGCTCGTTTCCAGTATGGTCAATGGTGTCTTGGTGCAGGCATTCAATAGCTTTCCGGGCTAACTCAAAGCGATAAACTGCCAATTTGGTTGTGGTGGAGCCTGGATTAATGACCAGTATGTGACCACTACCTCGTGTGCTGTCATCTGATTTCATGTTGGCGGGAAAATAAGTTGAAGTAAGCATAAAGCACGGAATAAGTTTTTGGAGAATTGGGTTAAACATGGAAGAACGATCAGCAAATATGGTTGAGGGACAATTCTATCCATCTATATTGAATGTATGAATATGATGAGGAAAACAACTCAATGGTTTCATCCTGCTCTGCATCTTATGCTGGCTGGAATAATATCATTATTGACTGCATTATTTGCATTTCGATCAGCAGACCTGGAGGCGCAGACCTGGATCACATTTAGCGCTTTTTATATTATTCTGGGTGCGATGACGCTTATGTTCATATTCCGAGCCAGATTGACCGACCCCAAAACCACACAATTACTACAGTTTAGTTTCTTTCTGTTGGGTTTCGTGCTTATGATCACGGGTGTCCTGGGGATGATCAATAGCGGTGTTGCCATGGCATCTGTCTTTCTGCTTACGTTGTTCTTGCCGGGGTTGGCAGTACTTCGAGCAGGCCTTCACTATAAAAAGAACGGAGTTTAAATGTTGTTTCAAGGAAGGCTGTCCAGCTACTCAATGCTTGTCGTTTCACTACTGGTCATCGTTGGGTGTGTCGGAAATGCACCTGGCGATCCATCCATGGACGGGGAACCTAGAGCTAGCCTGGACATCAATACCTTGGGTGAAGGGACTGAGATCAGAAGTGCCGGCTTGCGGCTGATGGAAAGTCCCCTGGGTTTGATAGAATTGCGTAACGGAGATCAAGCCAACGATAGCGTCTTGGTGATAGCCGTTCATGGTTATCAATCAAGGGGTTATGAATGGATCACCGGGATCAAGAATCTGGCAGATCACTATGGCTCCCTCTTCTTTTATCGGTATGATTGGGACCGTTGTCCTGATCAAGTAGCTCAACATCTGGCTTCTCAAATAAATGCAATGGTTAAAACCGGTTCATACCGGAGAGTACTCATTTTCGGACATTCCTATGGTGGCATTGTGGTGATGTATGCAGCCTCAGAATTTGCTGGATTTGATACCGAGATCCATATCATCGCAGCACCGTTAAGTGGATTCCCGGGATTGTTGGATCAATGTGGGTCTTTGCAGTATGATACCGATGATAAACTCGTCTATCCAAAATGGAAACGGTCAGTTCAAGTGATCCAACACAAGACAGTGCATGCCCAGGATGGTGCTTTCCGGGAGCTGGCAATTAACCCTCAGGATATTGATCTGGATTTTAAGTACATCCAGGAATTGCCACCCACTATGGATGGTCATCGACTGGGTCACAACTGGTCTGTTTCCTGGGTATTGGATCAGCATGTTGGGAAACCCCACCGCTACTAATACCAATTGCATGACAGCAAAAACAGCCTGATCTGGTTGCAACAACACAGGATTACATGGCACCAGGTTGAGATCTGGTTCGGAATGAATGCTTGCGGAAAATATCTTGAGGCATATTTTTAGCTGCCTTTCTCAAGCTCGACGGATAGTGGACAGGTTACCATGAAGATTCATTACCTGGAGTATCCGCATCGTACCGTTGGATGGCATTTAACCCTAAGGAGGCTCGCAGTGAAAAATAGAATCTTAGTGACTTCGTTCTTATTGATAGGGTTCATATCAACGACACTTGCACAAACACCAGATGTTTACTGGGGGTTGAATTGGTCTATGTCAACAGCCCAGGTAGATTCAGTTCTTAAAACCGTCTTCAAGGAAAAAAAGAGTGCAACCAAAACAAACTATACAGACAATAGACAGCTTTCGGGTTTCTCCTACCGTATCGCTGAAAAAGGGATTGCCAAGATCTACATCTGGTTCAATCTCAAGGGTGTAGAAAAGGTCTCCATCCATTCTATTGAGGTTCTTTATAGCTTTGAATATCCTTATGATGCGCAACGTTTTAAGCAGGCCTATTTTGAAAAATATGGACATGCATTTCAAGTTGATGCTGAAGCGTATGAAGCCAAGGATGGAACTTCAGTATTGTTGAGGTTGGTGAAAGAACCTGTGACAGGAGTACTGGGACAGACCGTTTACCAGGTGAGCCTGTTTAGTCCCATCCCCTTCGAAATGTCTGAAAAGGACGTTGATTTTCTGTTTTGAGCCCTGATTTCTAATACAACGGGCTCAAACTCATTTCTCCTGAGTAAAACTTTAATAAAGAATTGCTAACGGCATATTATTTGCCCCTTCTCTGATCGGGTAATCCACAGGCGAAGGGACGTTTGATAGCCACATGTTAGCACAGATCAGTTACGGCTTAGGGATCATCATCCTATTGGTATCTGCGGTTACGGGGGGAACCCTCCTTCTGGCACCGGGATCGATTCGACTGCAACGACCAGAGTGTGGGTGGGTTGGTTGGACCTTCAATATCATGAACCTGTTGTTCTTTATGATCATTATTCCCATTTGTGGTGTGCTGTTGATCAACAATAATCAAATCCCCGATTTTATCAGCCTAACATTGTCTTCAACATCATTGCAGGTCGGACTTGAGATCGTAGGCATCATTATTTTTTTGTTTGGCAGCCTATTCTTGCTCTGGAGCCGCCTTTCCTTGCGGCGAAGCTTTCGACTTGCCGGAGTCAAACCCACTCAAACTGATTATCTTACCATGCATGGTCCTTATCAATTAATCAGGCATCCAATGTACATTTCAGCGCTGTTGGTCTTGTTTGGAATAACCCTGATTCTCGTTTCAATACTTATGGCTTTCATGTTTCTCACTATGCTCTCTCTCATTCTGAAGCTGATCCCAAAAGAGGAAGCTCAGCTGAACCTGGCCTATCCAATTGCATTCTCTGAATATTGTCGACGAGTGCCGGGAACGCTATTCCCTTCGAAGCCTAACTGATCAGTTTATCAGGCAACTGGGATATAGCGGGAATTATTTAATGCATTTATTCAATTCAATATGTTTATTTAGAACCGAGCCAAACGGCAAATTATTTACTTACTCTTAAAGTGAGGAATCAGTATGAAAGTATTTATATCGGCAGATATCGAAGGTATCACAGGAATCGGTAATTGGAACGAGACGGACAAGGGCTATCCCCATGATTATGCCTGGTTTCAGAAACAGATGACCGCTGAAGTAGCTGCAGCAGCAGAAGCAGCCATCCAGGCTGGAGCAACCGAGATTCTGATCAAAGACGCCCATGATTCGGGTCGCAATCTGATCCTGGATAAATTACCAGAGATGGTCAGGGTGGTCCGTGGTTGGGCAGGTCATCCGCTTTCCATGATCCAGGAATTAGATGACAGTTTTGATGCGATACTGTTTATTGGATATCATTCCCGGGCAGGACAAAACACAAATGTACTGGCCCACACCATGTCATCTTCCCGGATCACCCGAATGACATTAAATGGTCAGGATATGTCAGAATTTTATCTGCACGCTTTAGCCGCTGCTTACTATAGTGTCCCAGCTGTGTTTGTTGCCGGAGATCAGGGTTTGTGTGAAGAAGTGAAAGGCATAAATGCTACCATTGAAACCGTGGCAACCATCCGGGGTGAAGGAAATTCAGTGATCACTCAGCACCCTGCCCGTAGCATAAAAATGATCAATGCGGGAGTGGCTAAGGCTTTGAGTGGAGATCTGTCGGCAGGATTGTTAACAATTCCTCAGGATCTGGAATTTTCCATCGAGTTTAAAAAGCATCAGGATACCTACCGGGCAGCTTTTTACCCCGGTGCAATTATGATCGATCCATTAACAGTCGGTTTCAGGACCACTGACTATTTTGAGCTGATGAGATTTAACCTATTCGCATACTAAATCGACAGTAAAGATGGTTAACTGATGCGGATCACGCTGCTCCTGCTGCTGCTTATTTTCACGGCGCAGATAGTTCTAAGTGCCCAAAACAACCTGGAAGTAAATTCTCCAAAAGACGAAAATCCCTTGGGTGAGTATCTCAATGAGATGGATGAAATAGGACGCACTCTCAGTGGCTGGCATGGCGCTGAGCCGGACGTGGGATCCTGGTTCTTTAGCTCGTACGCCATGCTGATACTCATGAACAACGGCCGAAGTGATCTCCGACCTTTCCCGACCTTGGAAACACTGGTTCCCGGACTCTGGGGTGATTTAAAATATCTAACCCCACGTACTCTGATGGAACTGGCTGGCGGAGCACTTTCCTACGGAGATCTGATGTCAATATCACAAGATCGTCCTTTTGGATCGCTGCGTACGGAGGAAAAATTTATCATTCAGGTGGCAGGATCAAGTCATTTACGGATGCTTCAGAGTACGGTCGGAGAGCAATTGTTTGATACGATCGTCACGGCGGTAATAGCCGGTGTAAATGACCCTGCTGAGATCACGAACGAACTGTCTGAACAGGTCAGTCGCTTATGTGGAGCTGATCTGGGGTTACAATTTAGCCGAGCTTTATCAAGTGGCACCTGGATGGATGTTGAATTGACAAAAGTGAGACGGCGAGGTGATTCAACAGATGTGTTTCTGAAACAGAAGGGCAGTTGGTCATTTCCCTGTGATGTTCTCATGATCACCGGGTCAGGCGATAGTACGGTTTACAACTATGCTCTTGGCCAGGCTATGCCACTTACCGTGATAGGACAGGACTATACCAGAATCATCCTCGATCCGGATCACAAATTGGCAGAATATTACCGATACAACAATAAATGGCCCAGGATCAAAGGCAATATTTATGTCCAACCATTTGTTGCCTTACCAGATTGGGAGTTTTTCCGGATTACGATCAGCCCCGGCTCCTGGTCAGACTGGGATGGTAATAAACGTTACAGTTTGAAGTTGAACTCCGGTTTTGGTATGGATCTCTGGCCTGCCTATCCCAGTGATTATCGGCATCGGATATCATTGGAGTTGAATTCATACCTACCCATGGATGCTTCACACAGTTGGGGAGGACGACTGAGTTATGCACATCCACTTTCTCGTGAGAAGCGCTTATTTGCCAACTTTCGTATGCACACCTATACCGATTGGAATGGAATGAGTCTTGGTCTTACTAAATATGTTGGGAAACAACGGTTTCTGATCCAGGGACCCAAATTACGGTACCAGCGTTTGCACATCAGGTATGAACAGGACCAGTATGCCGATTCTTTGATCTGGCAGAAAGATCAGTCTATTAGTATCATTAAAGCTTCCTACACGGGACTTTCCCTGACGCGCTATGGGGATCGGCTTTATTGGAACCTGCGCACAGCAACTGGCCGAGAATCCCTGGAAACTTTTTTTCTCATGAAATCTCAGGTAGATATTTCAGGCGTTTTCTGGAATTGGTTATCTGGAGGGCTACAAATAGAGGCGGGTTCACAATCTGTAGGCACACCTGTTCCATACCAATTCACCCACGATTATGCCTGGCAGGATAACCTGGCAGCCCTGCCAAAATTTAGAGGACAATCCAGGATAACCGGGCAGCCCAAAAATTATGTGGGCGTGAGCATATCTGGTGGTTACTGGGTGTCGTGGTTCCAGGTGAAGCTTTTCGCCAGCAGTATGATCCATGATCAGGCAGGTATCTCTCTTAGTGAAGCCAGTCCACACCATGCAGCTGGATTTGGTTTCGAACACAAATCACTATTTACAGCAGGTCTTTATTTTCCGATCTGGCAGTCCCATCCGCTGGAGGGCGAAGCGTCCCTAGCTTGGCGTTATCAGTGGCGATTGTCGTGGAACTTGTAGCGATTCAATATATGTAGAGACACAATGCATTGTGTCTTCACAGGTTTATATTATAACATCTAAGAATTTGAACAGGAGGGTTGTATGGAATGGGTATTATCAATTCGAGCTGAGTGGCTGACACCGATCATGAAGATATTCACTTTTTTGGGTGATGAAGAATTCTTTCTCCTGTTCCTACCATTGGCTTACTGGTTATGGCGCAAAGATGTCATGGGTCGCACCGGGATGGTTCTACTTTTTACCTTCGTTCTTAATGCGGTTATCAAAGGAATCTTTGAAATTCCCCGTCCAGATGTCATTGAACATCTGGTTCATGCTGATGACTGGTCATTTCCCAGTGGACATTCCCAGGGTGCCATGGTGCTGTGGGGTTGGCTGGCCTGGGAGCTCAAAGACAAGCGCGCTTATGCAATTGCCGCCCTTCTGATTGCCGGAGTTGGCTTTTCCAGAGTATATCTGGGAGTACACTACCCATCCGATGTCTTTGGCGGATTTGCCATTGGCTTGATAACACTCTTTAGCTATGCCTGGCTCTTAAAACTTGAACCTCCGGGCTGGCTTTACCTTGGACCTACTCGCCAAAGTGTGATTCTCTTTGTGTTGCTTATGGGCATTTTCATGTTGACCCCGGAGCTTTCAGCGGTTGCTATAAAAGGCGGAGCCACCTTTATCGGTTTTCTGACTGGTTATCTACATGAGAAAAAGTATATGTCCTGTAGCTTTAAGCCGGGAACGAGTTTGGTCCTGTCAAAAATTGTCCTCGGATTTGTCGGGATCATTTTGATCTGGATCGGTCTGAAACAGGTATTTATATCGATCGGATATGCCACAGATATGGCCACATTCATTCGCTATGCTTTGTTAGGTGGCTGGATCAGCTATGGTGCACCGTATCTGTTTTGTCATTTCGGGTGGAATCTTGAAAATAGAAAACTTGCCGGGCGTAGCCGATAGGCAAAGACGGGTAGAAAATAGAAAATAGAAAACTTGAAACTTGAAACTTGACGATCTCGCAAAAACGACCCCTCGCCCGCCTGCGTATAACTTCGTGCGGGCAGGCAAAGCGCGCAGAGACGCAAAGTGTTGATAATAAAGAATATAGCTATACACTCATCATCTAGCTGTATTTATTGAGTTTAGGTTATATTTCATGGTTTCTTAAATACTTTTTTGCGAGGCCGTCAAACTTGAAACTGGAAAATAGAAAACTGGAAACCGCTAATTACGCGAATTGCACGAAGATGGTTTTTATTAGCACAGTGGAAAAAGGTCCCTGAGTGATTGCGGAGCAATCGTATCGAAGGGGCCGGTCCCTTCGATACGATCTTCGCTACACTCAGATCACTCAGGGACCTTTCATCCCAACCCCCTAACCTCCAACCCCCAAC
>JAYEKW010000168.1:7627-9993 GCA_034716895.1 Candidatus Neomarinimicrobiota bacterium | reverse complement strand
ACATATTTCCAATAGTAAAGTTTGAGCTTGGAGAATTTGGAGCTGTTGCATCGCTATAATCCAATAATTCTCCATTCAAGAAAAACTGCACAGTGCCACTGCTTCGTCTCATGGTGATGTGATACCAATTATCTGCTGTTAGTACTTCATTGGTTCTGTTGTACTTTATTGCCCCAAAAAGCCCGGTAACTTTTGAACTCTCAATTCCAATTCCCCATCCACCTGCATCATCACCATTGTACGCAATACATCGCCAACCACCAGATCCATTGGATACAACATCCGGCTTAGCCCAAGCCATCATTGTAAAATTATCTGTATTTGATGTAACATTCGAGCTTTTTGAAGCATAATCAGGACTCCCGCTTGCAATAGTTCCTCCATCAAAATCTAAATTATTTTTTGGACCAAAAAATGCTGGGGAAGTGACCCAGTCGTCGTTAGTCATACTTCCATTAAGAGTTCCGTCATAAGCAGAAGTTCCTTCTGCATTGTCTGTTGTTGTGCCCGTAGTTTCATTGAATTTGTAGTACAAAATCATAGTACTTTCAGTAGGCATTTCCCGGTACATACCTTGTCGAATATTTGTTTGTGATCTCGCAGTATTCCATGCACGCACTTCGTCGATCTGGCCGTCAAAAGCGCGAGTACCACCACTAGGATAGCTAATATAAAACGTGGTGTTTGCAGTGAACGAACCGGTCTGCGCCTGCGAAGCATCCTCTATTCCATTGATGTAGATTCGCATATTACTGCCATCATAGGTGGCGGCAACATGGTACCAGACATCAGCGCTTAATGCGGTACTTCCGTCCAGTTTTGTTTCACTACTACCTATGTTCAAAACAAACTGTAGCTTGTTGTTGGCCAACGCTGCGTCTCCAAGTCTCAGAAGCGCGGTGTGCCCAGAAGCTTCCTCTCCCACTATATTCGAGATATAAGGGGAAGCGCTTTTAAATGACCCGGGCTTAATCCATGCCTGCAGCGTAATTGCTGATCCGCTCAGGTCGATCGTCCCGCAGTTGACGTTGTCATCACTTCCGTCAAAATCCAGGCTGTTATTTGCCGCCATCAGGCTTGTGCCCGTTGCTAATCCAAGAATCAGCATAACACCTAAAACTAATTTTGTGTTTTTCATTTTTCCCCATTTCACTCGTTCATTTTCTCTTATTGGTCTAACTGCAAGTCCCCAAAGTAAATTGGATAATTCAGCTTAAAAAATAAGAGACAGTTTCTTGGCATCCAACATATAAAGCTGTTGCCGCTCCAGATTGATTATCGGCACACTATGTAATTTCTTGAAACGAGAACCGCACAACCCACGGAGCAAGGACGAAATAGAACTTCAGCACTGCTTGAGGACTCAACTAACGGAGAATCTAAAGTATCTGAAGCACGGGCGAGTGGATGGAATAGGGTAGCTTAAATGAATCACTTAAAATGTGTGTGCGCTATATGTGCCATTGATATACCAAAATGTACCAAAATAGCCCATTGTTATATCAAATTGATATGATATTAAGTGATAAAAGAAAACCCATTAAGTGGTTGATTCTTAAGGGGCTTCAGGTGGTGGCCCCGTCTCCGTCTTGCAGACTACGCCGGGCAGGCAGGGATCCCGATATTCGGTTGCACTCAGTTGGAACAAGCGGACTTTTTAACTGCCGAAGCTCGTAGAGCGCAGGTAGTGAACCACCGATCCATCTTCGTCCTTCCACGCTTCCAGCTACGCGGGACAAGAGTTCCCGAGGGTTATGGGGACTTGTACATGTCGATATGCTAAAAGAAGGTTAACACCTTCTCCAATTTCTTGATCATCAACAATAGCATTAGAAGTCTGGCAGGCTTTGATCAGCTGGAGTCATATCCAGCTACCCTGCAAGATGGTCTCGAGTTAGCCCGGGGTCACGATGTTCTCGTCAGTCTGTCACCAGACAATTGCGGACAGGAGTTACCTGCATTGCATCCCAAGAGCCACACGCCGATTACTCAACATGCCCCTCAGTGTACGGATTAAGTCTTGGAAGGCTCCCTTGTCCAGGCGTAGCATGTAATGCGCAGACTGACTTGTCCAGGCGTAGCATGTAATGCGCAGACTGATTGAAACCTCCATGATTTAGTTACGAATATTGACGGAACCGCAAAAAGTCCTCGCGCGCGCAGAGGCCGCAAAATGTTGTTAAATAAGAATTTATCCCCTATCGCGATAAATGACTGTATTTATTATGGTTAAATCAATATTGACGATCTCGCAAAAACTACCTCTCGCCCGCCTGCGTATAACTTCGTGCGGGCAGGCAAAGCGCGCAGAGCGTTGCATTGAGCCTGTCGAAATGACGCAAAGTATTGATATATATGGATTTAGG
>JAYEKW010000168.1:5651-7527 GCA_034716895.1 Candidatus Neomarinimicrobiota bacterium | reverse complement strand
TTTAGGGCATATTCTATGAATTCTCAGATACTTTTTGCGGTTCCGTCAATATTCATTTTATTTTTAACACTTTTTGCGAGGCCGTCAGTATTGCCTTGTATTTCTGGATTATCAGCAATGATATTGCCTTGTCATTCTGGATTAATAACCCCTGAACAGAGTTTCGCCGTCGCCTAGAGACCGTAATGGGACAGCCTCAACCTGATCCGTTAATGAGAAACGCTTGCTGCCAGGATATATGATGGCTACCTGTTTCAAATTCAGATCCTCTAAGGCATGGCGAATGGACGGAGTTATGCGTGGGCTGTCAGTTCGTTTGACCTCAATTCCGAATAATTTGTCTCCTCTTTGCAGGATCAGGTCAATTTCAGCCCCCTGATGAGTCGCCCAGAAATATGCATCATCATAACTTTCGGTAGCCAACACCTGTTCGATAACAAAGCCCTCCCAGGATGCTCCTAACTTAGGATGAGTTAGGAGAGTTTTGGAAGAATCGATACCCAGTAGATTGTGTAAAAGCCCACTGTCGCGCAGATAAATCTTGGGAGCCTTGACCTGCCGCTTGCGTAAATTGGCGTGGAAAGGCTGCAATTGGCGAATCATGAAGGCATCAGTAAGCAAATCCAGATGACGTCGGATAGTTGATTCATTGACTCCCATGGCTCGAGCCGGTTCAGCGGCATTCCAGGTTTGCCCATGGTAGTGGGCCAGCATGCTCCAAAAACGTCGCAATGCATTAGCTGGTATATGAACACCCCACTGAGGAAAATCCCGTTCCAACAGGGTTTGTATAAAATGCTTACGCCAAGCCATACTATCAATATTATTTGCAGCGAGATACGCCGGTGGAAAACTTCCTCGTAGCCACAAACTTTGCTCAGCTTGAATACCTAATTCGTTGATAGTAAACCCACCAATAGTGATTATCTCTACCCGTCCGGCCAGACTTTCTGAGCTTTGTCTGAGCAGTTTACCGGAAGCGCTGCCCAGGATTAGAAATCGAGCTGGTTGAGATTTACGATCTGCCAGTACCCGCAACACGGGAAACAGATCTGGTCGCCTTTGAACCTCATCAATCACCACCAGTCCTTTTAAAGGATTCAACGCGGTCATGGGTTCATCTAATCGGGCCAGACTAAGAGGCTCCTCCAGGTCAAAATAATTTAGAGAGTCACAATCAAGCAGTTCTCTTGCAAGTGTTGTCTTGCCACATTGTCTGGGTCCTATGAGAATCACTATCTTACTGCGATTCAGAGCGGTGCGCAGGGTGTCAAGAATGTTTTTTCGGGCAATCATGGATGGAATATACCATGATATTCCTGCATTCATACCTCTATTTTCATGGTATACGTTTATACATTGCTAGTATTTGTGGTGTTGATCTTGAGATTGATTAGACACCTGGATTCCCCTGGCATAACAAATCAAGCAGGACAATGAGATATCGTATCATTTCTCGCAAATGAAGGCGAGGCTAACACTTTAAAAGGCTCGAATACCATCTTCACCTCCATAAAGGAAATAACCAAGGGTTCACGTTTACGAACAGTTCAGCTCCGGAGGAGAGAGTTGGCTGAGCGTCGGCACTACGTACCTCCCTCGCCTTCCTACATGACTTGCCGCCCGTCTTCGCAACCAGCCTCGCCGTGGCAAGCTGGCAACTCATTCCGGATGAACTCCGGCGCATACGCGCCAGTTCGTTAAACTCTGCTTCACCAAGCAAACAAAAAAAGGCTCCCGATGGGAACCTTTTTTTGTTTGCTCCGGAGGAGAGATTTGAACTCCCGACCTGGTGATTAACAGTCACTCGCTCTACCGCTGAGCTACTCCGGATACTGTTTTTTTCCGTTTCAATTAAGTCACTCGCTCTACCACT
>JAYEKW010000168.1:0-5551 GCA_034716895.1 Candidatus Neomarinimicrobiota bacterium | reverse complement strand
TAGTTCCTTTGGAACGGCGCCGGAAGCTACTCCGGAATTGTTATAAAAGCCCGCGAAGATAATCTGCGTCATACCGGCTGTCAACCCGTTAAATGGTGATTTTATCGAAATAGGGTTTCAAGGTATCGTAAGCTTCCTTCAAGCCTTGGACCAACACTTTGGCATGACCCGTAACCGGCATGAAATTGGTATCTCCAGCCCACCTGGGCACGATATGGAAGTGAATATGTTCTGCAATACCAGCACCTGCAATCGCTCCCTCATTCAAGCCCAGATTAAAACCCTCAGCCCGAAATTCCTGACGTAATATCTTGAAGCTCTCCTGGGAAAGCTGCATGATCTCCGTCAAGGTCTCTGCCGGCAAATCTTCCATACGATGATTGTGCTCATAAGGAGCGATCATTAAATGACCATTATTGTAAGGGAAAAGATTCATCAGCACACAACAGGTCTTGCCCCTGTACAAGAGCAGATTCTCACGATCTGCTTCCATGGCAGGCTTATCGCAAAAGATGCAACCCTCCTGTTTGATGGAGCGGATGTACTCCATACGCCAGGGAGCCCATAATTTTGGTGTGTTATCTGATTCGGACATTTTTTTGTTAAGTGTCAGGAGTTAGCTGTCAGGGGGATAAGTGTTATCAATTACCTAACCCCTGCCATCTAACTCCTAACGCTCGATCTATTCGTCTTCTTTAGCTGCTTCCAAGGCTGCAACTAATTTTTTTTCATCTTCTTTAGGCATCTCAGTGTAATGTGAGAATTTCTGCTTGTGAGATGCTTTTCCCTGCGTTAATGAACGTAAGGTTGAGGCATACTTAAACAGGTTTGCATGAGGAACTTTTGCTTTTAATACCTGGTAATGGCCATCAGCATCCATGCCCAGGATCCGACCACGCTTGGAGGTCAAATCACCCATTACATCACCCATATATTCTTCCGGAACCCGTACTTCAACTTCAAAAACAGGCTCAAGCAGACAGGGTTTAGAATTTTTACAGGCATCTCTGAAAGCACCCTTACCGGCAATCTGGAAGGCAATATCTTTTGAGTCAACCGGATGCATTTTGCCATCATAGAAAGTGGCTTTCACATCCACAATGGGAAAACCAGCAACAAAACCGTCTTCAGAGGCCGATTTAATGCCCTTCTCCACAGAAGGAACAAAAACACGATCAACATTCTGACCTACCAGAGTCTCTTCAAAAACGATCCCTGATCCACGCTTCAAAGGTTCTACGCGCAACATGACCTCAGCAAATTGACCTGCACCACCAGATTGTTTTTTATGACGGTACCGAGCTTCACCTTTGGCCTTGATCGTTTCGCGATAAGCAATTTTGGGCTCAACCAGCTCAACCTGAACCTTGAAACGCTCCTGGAGCTTATTAAAAGCAACATTGATCTGCAACTCACCTTGACCTGACAAAACAGTCTGGTGTAACTCAGAGTCGACATCATACAACAGGGTCGGGTCTTCTTCATGCAATAGAGCCAGACCGGTACTGATCTTATCCTCTTCACCTTTAGCCTTGGCTACAATCGCGAACTGAATATTGGGCAGTGGAAAATCAGTCGCTTTCAGAGTAACGGCATTTTTAGGATGGGAAAGAGTATCACCAGTATGGGAAATTTTCAACTTAACCGTAGCGCCGATATCTCCGGCATTAATGGCATGGACCTCATCTCGATCGTGACCATTTACAGCATAAACATGCCCGAGTCGTTCACTACCACTACGGTTTGGGTTAGCCAGATCCATTCCTGAAGTGATCTGACCTGCATACACTCTAAAGAAACTCAACTCACCCACATGGGCTTCACTGGTGGTCTTAAAGATCAATGCAGCAGTTTCATTCACATCATCAGCATGAAGTTTAGTTCCATCTACAGCAACCGCTGCCGGCATATCTGCAGGTGATGGGAAATATTTCTGAATCAGCTCCAAAAGACGGGAAGCGCCAATGTTACCAATGGAAGCAGTACAGAATACTGGAAATATTTGTTTATGAATAATGGCTTCGCGTAGTCCGTGGCGCAGATCATCTTCTGAAAGCTCACCCTGATCAAAATATTTCTCCATGAGAGCTTCATCTGATTCGGCAACCTGTTCCACCAGTTCTGTGTACATGGATTCTACTTCATCAGCAATATCTGCCGGAAGATCTTCCATGGAGAATTTTCCAGAATCATCATTAAAGACCAGGGTCTTCCGGCGAATGATATCAACGATCTTATGAAATCCTACTCCTTCGTTTACCGGGAGTTGGAGAGCGGTAACATGATTACCGTAAGCTTCTTTAAGCTGATTAAATGATTTGTGGAAATCTGAATGCTCTTTATCAAGTCCAGTGATTACAAAGGTTCTGGGAATGTGGTGTTCCTGGCAGAAGCTCCACATATTCTCAGTGCCCATCTCTGGACCATTTGTACTATCAACAACGATCAAGCCCGTATCAGCCACCCTTACTGCACTCAAAGCATCACCGACGAAATCACTAAAACCGGGAGTATCAAGAATATTTAGCTTTGTGTCCTGCCACTCAATGGCCAACACCGAGGTGCCAACAGAACATTGTCTTTCGATCTCTTCTGGACGATAATCAGATTTTGTATTCCCTTCGGCAATAGTACCTATTCTGGTAGTCAAACCAGCAGAAAACAACATCGCCTCACTCAGGGCGGTCTTCCCTGATGAAGCATGGCCAACAATGGCAACGTTTCTGATGTCCTTTGTCAAATAATCTTTCATTCTCAACTCCTCGTAATATTAAGCGTATCTATAAATTAAGTTCATCACCAACGTACTGGTATGAAAACGGGGCTTTATGGTCATTTCGGAGATACATCTATATCAAAATATTCATGCTTTTTAAAAGCGTACAAAAATCTCAATAAATCGTGGATACGCAAGACTTTTTTAGCTTACCGACTCACCGCCCATACCTGTTCAAAACGAATCATTTATACGCGAGATCAATGCAGATTTTATCGGTTACCAATACAAGTCATCATAAAGTGCCATGAGAGAACAGACTCTTGACCTGACCCAACCTTTTGGGATCACAAAATATTTTCCCGCGAGCTAGGTTAATCCAGTTTCAGGGGTCAACGGAATCCCAGTATAGCGTCCCAATATGAGAGTGAGATCATCATCAAATGCAGATTTGCCATTAAATTTCTCCAATTGAACCAATAAGGCTCTGGATATTTCTGAAACCTTTTTTTCTGCATCATTCTGCAGGGCATCGATGAGACCACTTTCATTCAGTGATTGTCCAGAACGACTCTCTATTTCAGTAACCCCATCAGTATATAACAGGATAAGATCTCCAGTTTGAAGCCAGATCTCTCCCATTTCATAAGTAAAATCAGGGTCAAAACCCAGTAAGGGTCCCCCCGTTTCCAAACGCTCGACACTTCCATCCTGATGAAAGATCAGGGGAGCCGGATGACCTCCGTTTACATAGCGAATGACCCCCTCATCCACATCCACCTTGCTAAGGAAAAAGGTGATCTGTTCATCCAACTCAGTTTGCTGTGTCAGATACTTATTCAGATTACTCATGAGAGTAGGCAACGGTAAACTCTTCTGGGCTTCGTTGAGGTAGGCAGCGTAAAAATTGGACATGATCAGGGCACCCGAAATCCCCTTGCCAACCACATCACCAACAGCCAGCGAAAAAACATCCTCTGCTTTGGTCGAAACATCATAGAAATCACCACTGATCTGCCGGCAGGGTAAATAGTGAATGTCGAATTCCAGCTCGTCGTGTTTTGGAATCATATTGGGCAAAAGGGAGCGTTGGATAATCTCAGCCTTAGCCATATCTTCATTGAGAACGCTTTGTATATCGACATTTTTTTCAATCTGATAACGTTCCATCAAAACACCGGCCTGGGTAGCGATGGTTTGAAGAAAATCCAGATCATCATCACTAAAAGCGGCCACCCGGTTTGATTCCAGATTCATGGCACCGTAGATATTAGAGCCACCGGCAATAGGGACACAAAGTTCAGAACGGGAGTCTGCCCGGCCGGGAATATAGGTCTTGTCACGCCGCACATCCGGAATGGATATGGGTTTACGAGTAGCAATGCAACGACCCACAAGTCCTCTGCCAATTTTTAGTTTAAGAGGGTTAAGCCGTCGCATATCATAGCCCCTGAGTAAAAATTTCTCAATATTCACTCCTTCTGAAGACGCTATGAATACACCACAAGCATCAAAGGGAACAATGGTGTTGATCTGGTCAAGCAACAGATTAAAGATTCGCGTGGTATTGCGCATGGTCGCCATTTTGCCAGCGATCATGCTTAAGACTTCCTGTTTCCGTGCTTCCAGTTGGATCCTGTGGTACAGCTTCCGCTTCTCCAGCAGTACCGCGAGTTGGTCAACAACATAATTGTATAAGGTTCCGGATCGTCTGGCTTGCATATCCATGGGCATTTTGTCCAATAAAATAAAACCAGCCAGTTGATTATTCGCTCTCAGGGGAATCGCCCATTGGAATAGTTTAAAACTGCGATAGTCCATTGTTGGCGTATCAGCTGATTCACCTCGCAGGTCATTGACGCTGTACTTCACATTGATCAAATGATGGGTCGTCTCTTGCAACTTGCTCAGGATATTATGGTCTTTATCAACGGTCAAACCATCCAGGAAAATGGGAACAGGAGCCGTAGCGGATTCAACTTTGAAGATTCCCTTCCGCCGAACAAAGAGAGCAACTACATCTGATTCGAAAAGGTACTTCAACGCTCCTGGGACCATCTCCAGTGTGTCACGGTAGGTTTTCACATGCTCCAATTCATCCAGGATCTGTCTGAAGCGCTCGTTTCTCAAATAATAAGATGGTGCGATCAAACGTAAAACCACTTTCCGTCCCCATGAGCGCAGGGGTAGATAAAGGTTGATCAGGATGGTGGCAAAAATAACGTTTGCCAGGATAGGATGTTCACCAAACCCCAGAAATTGGTTAACCAGATAGCCCAAAACAGAGATGATGATAATCAGAGCCAGAGAAACAACGAGCTGCTCACGTCTAAGCATCCTGAGCCTCCTCCTGAACAAGTTCTGGAATTGATCCACCAACTTCTTCGATCATGGATCTCAGAACGGGCAAAATACTGACTTGTGACAAATCTTCTTCAGCAAAGATACGCGAGAAGGCATAGTTCTGATGATTCATTGGCAGCAACTTATTGATAATGATCACCCGTTCAGAATTGATCCTGCAGGCATCACCCTTAAAAGCACCCTTTTCGTAGCGAATCGTATAGCCCAGCTTTTCTGCCAGCATTTCAAATTCATCACGGATACGTTCAGCTTTCATTTATAGTCCAAGGTCGAAGGTCGAAGGTCGAAGGTCGAAGGTCGAAAGTCCAAAGTCCAAAGTCCAAAGTCCAAAGTCCAAAGTCCAAGGTCGAAGGTCCAAGGTCGAAGGTCGAAGGTCGAAGGTCGAAGGTCGAAAAATCTTCGTTATTAGATTCTGTACCAATAGGTTTCTCTCCCAGAGCCGCAGAAAGTGCAGAGTCGTTAGAGTATTTT
>JAYEKW010000167.1 GCA_034716895.1 Candidatus Neomarinimicrobiota bacterium | reverse complement strand
CCACTTCCAATTGATACTCTGAAGCAGTTAAATTGCCTAGAATGATACTTATTAACCGGATCAGGTCAGAAATATCGGTCTGGTAGTCGTAATTAACATCACCCATTGTGTCAAACAATAGGTCTCCGTAGCCAATGTGCCAATGGTTTGACCCATCGTTGCCAGCATACCATAAGCTATAGTGCCCCGGTTCCATAATGACCAGACTCGGTCCAGTAGAGTACAAGGAGTTCCAGGTCCCCGGCTCATTATAGGTGATGATGGGGTTATTCAGATGTTTTGTCCAGGTAATTCCATCCGGTGAATGGGCCATACCGATCTGCCAGTTCACACCAGCCGAGCCGACATAGAACATCACCAGCGATCCATCTTCTCTTATGGTCACTTTGGGGAAGGTGATCCAGGCAGACTCCCACTCCATATCCGGGTTGTGGAATATAATGGGATTATTCTCATATTCCTGCCAACTGATACCATCCATGGAATATGCCAGGCCGATGGCGTTGTCACCCTCTGCTTCCTTGCCGGAGTACCACATGTGATAGGCTCCATCGATCTTTAGCACGGAAGGATCCTTAGACCAGATCTCGTTCCAACTGCCAGAAGGACCACTGGGGATCACAGGATTCTGGCCATATTTTTCCCAGTTTATGCCGTCAGCGCTGGTTGCCAGACCTATTTGCTGGGTATCATCGGTTAGATTTAGCCCAGTATACCATAATTTGTAGCCTGTTTCATCATGAATGACTGTGAATTTTTTAACACCATCAGCATCAAAAGCACCAGGGGGGCCGACCTCCAGGATCAGATCCGGATTTTCAGTCCAGGTTATTCCGTCTGATGAAGTGGCATAGCCGATTTGAATTGGGAGCCCATTTGCCCGGCCCCCATGCCACATTTTATAAACCGAGTTTTCGAACAAAACCAAAGGTGAGATTACGGCGAGATCATTCCAGGACTGGGATCCACTGAAAATGGGATTGTTCGGGTGATCGATATATTCAAAAGCATGGATCTGTTTTGATGGACCTATCAGCAGGAGCATTCCTACACCAAGGGAGACAATTGGGCGCAGATGTTTGAAATAAAATCGAGTTATGTGTGAATCCATGGGTCCTCTTCCCTAAAAAAGTCAAGTTGTGCTACTGTTGGTTCACCTATTTGAGTAAGATCAGTTTCTGAAAATCCCCAAGCGGTTGCCCATCTATGATCACTGTTGCAATATATATACCCGAACTCACCAGGAGACCCTGATCGTTTGAACCTGACCAGAAAACCTGCTGATCATTCTCGCTCTCATTCAGGTGCTGCGACCAGATCTGGCGTCCCTGAATATCGAAGATCACGACCGAGCTGCTTCCCTTGTTTTTGGGAAGTGTCAAATTCAAAGTGATTCCAGCATTAAACGGGTTGGGGTAGGCATTGACCAAACCGAATCGGGCAGGTTGATTCCTAAACGGTTCGTCCTTAACACTTGTGATAAGGGGCGCTTTCCGCATCCAGAACTCCAGATAAGCTTCATCTGATAATTGAACTGTTTCATTAAAATGAGCCGTGAATTCGGCGAAACCGGCAAACTGGAGTGAACCCTGCATATCATTATAAAAGACCAGTTCATGGCTTGCTGTTAAAGCCTCTGGTGGTTGGGCGTCGCAACTCTCCCAGTACATCCCACTGCCATTCAGAGCAATATCCATGAGCCAGTCCTCGGGATCCTGTGCGCTAAAATCATAGAGCATGTTTGATTCATCCCGTAGCTGTAATCCATTGAGTTGGATCCGGCCAACATGATCAAGCACCATGATTTCTGGACCTAATACTAATTGTAAAGAATCTACCGCTCCTGGCATTTCTCCAGATTCAAACAGGCTTACAACCGGAATTTTATACTGATACCAGGTCGTGTCCAGGGGATAGGTCTTGAATGGGGGGAAAGCCTGATAGAAACTGATCGAGAGGCTTTCATTCAGATCAAGCTCGCCGGAGCTATATATCATATAATGCTTCCCCACCAGATCCCAATGCACATTGATCCCAGCAATATCCCACCTGGTAATTCCTACTCCCCAGCCAAAATGAAAATTCCCACCAGGTATCCCATCAGGGCTGAAGGATTTCACAAAACGCGGGTACCCCAGAATATCTTGATATTCTTCCGCAAAAAGGAAGACTCCAAACGTAGAGTCATCACCAGAATACTCATTAAGACTTAGAGAAAAATCAAAAGGAATGTTACCTATAGTTATTTCACCGTCATCCGAGTATAAATACTCGAATTCTTCAAAAATGACTGGCTCAGTAGATATGTTTTCTGCGATTGGATAATTCCATTTTCTGGTATTGAGTAAAAGTAACGTGTCTCCCCCCCCAAACTCGTGGTTGACAGGTGCCTCAAAGATAGCGTGGTATTCCACACCAGGATCACTCGGTTTATACAACCAATAAGTATATCCATAGGGAAGATAGCTGTAAAAATGGGCTCTATCAGTATCGGAGCGCATCATAAGTCCCACGCTATCTGGTATTGTGGGATAAATATTTTCAGGCTCTGTTATCCAGACAGTATCTAATCCTTGTTGCTCATAATCTGTTTCAATACGAAGCATGTACCCATCCCCATCAGGAATTGGGACTCGTTCAGCTGAAACAACACCGTCTGAGAAACTTACCTGGAACGAATCACTTTCAAAATCGACAAAAGCGTTACTCGGGAAACGAATATTGTCACAGTAGTAGGATTTGTTATAAGCTAAAATGAGGATGCTCCCAGAACCGATGACCAATTCTAATCTATCTGTTCCTTCAACTATATCATCAACCATTTCAAAAGGAGCTGAAAATGACCGCCATTGATCATCAAATGGTACTGGAAACGTTTGATCCGATTCTGTGTTAAAATTAAACCAGGCTGGCGTCGTGGTGATCTGCGAGAAAACCAGATTTACCGCGAAAAATAATACTGTTAGTCTTTTCATACCGCCCCCTCCGAAGGATATTGCGTATTATAGTCGTTTGGCATCATCACAGCAAGCGTCCAAAACCGAGTGATTAAAAATCAAGTGAAGCAAAAGAGTCAAAAGCAGCAGAGCTGCGACACCTTTGTAACTCAAACGCCATAATAAAAATAAAAGCTGCGTAGCAGCGAAACCCCGTAATTGCATTGATTTCACCGTTATCAGTTAAAACGGGTTGCAATAAATATTATCATTCCTAAAATTGACAGCTAGATAACACAAATTTTTTACATGAGGACATTATGAGCATCACTCGCAGACAGATCTTACAGATGGTTGGCGCTGGACTGGCAGCTACCCAAGTGCCCCTGGCCACCGCTTCAGGACTTTTCTCCAGATCCACTCTCAAACCACCTCGCCTGAAAACAGGCCAGACTGTGGGTTTAATAAACCCTGCAGGAGCAACCTTCCACCATGACGATGTGGCTATTGCTGAAGAAACCCTGGCAGCACTGGGACTCAAAATGAAATCTGGTGAACACCTCCTGGATCGATACGGTTATCTGGCAGGCACCGATGCAGCCCGGGCTTCTGATGTCAATGCCATGTTTGCCGATCCTGATGTAGATGCCATTCTTACTTTGCGCGGAGGTTGGGGCTGTAACCGTATTTTAAATCTACTGGACTATAAGTCCATCGCAAAACATCCCAAAATCATCATGGGTTACAGTGATATCACCAGTTTACTATTGGCTCTGAATGCCAAAACCGGTCTGGTCACCTTCCATGGTCCTGTGGGCATTTCAACCTGGAATGAGTACTCCACTGATTTTGTTAAAAGACTGCTATTTGAGGCAAAAACCTTCAGCATGGAAAACCCTCAAGATATCGGTGACAACCTGACTCAGACCAAAGACCGTATATTGACCATCAATTCTGGAACAGCACGGGGAAAACTTCAGGGCGGAAATTTGTCAGTATTTACGGCTATGGTGGGGTCTGATTATCTACCAGATTTTAAGAACAGCATCTTGTTTCTGGAAGAGGTTGGCGAAAATATCTACCGCGTGGATCGTATGCTTACCCAACTTAAACTGGCTGGTATTCTGGATGAACTTTCCGGTTTTATCTTTGGTAAGTGCAATGATTGTGGTCCCGGTGAAGATTATGGTTCACTGACCCTGGATGATGTCCTGGATGATCACATCAAACCCCTGGGTATCCCAGCCTGGTACGGTTCCATGATCGGGCATATCAGCGATAAATTCACCATGCCCCTGGGTATTGAAGCTGAAATTGATGCTGCTAAAGGTAAAATTACACTGTTGGAATCAGCGGTAATTTAGCATTTCAGGACTCACCATAGAGTTTCCCTGATGGCAAATCTAGTCCTCCCCCCGGGGAGGACTATTTCATGCAATAGAGATGATTTGTAAAAATCATTCGTGCAATTAGCGTAATTCGCGGTTTAACATCAGTGAAATCTGTGTAATCCGTGGTTAAAAAAGTCACGCCACTCCCCCCGTAGTCGGAGCAATATTTATCCCAAAACTTTGCATGGCAGAATGCCACTTCTCAGCCTCATTCCCGGAAAAGATAAAATCAGGGGTTACTTCCTGAAACAGCCAGTCACCATTCTCGATCTCGCGTTCTAGTTGACCGGTTCCCCAACCGGCATATCCAAGCATCAGCTTAAACTGTTGGGGACCATGGCCTGCTTTGATAGCCTCAATGATATTTGAATTTGAGGTAAGTGAAAACGTATTGTTAATCTGCATGGTCTCATCGGTCAAAAAATCAGCGCCATGTAATAGGAATCCCCGCTCTAGATCCACCGGACCCCCAAAATATATGGGTGAGATCACCTCATTGATGGCATTGTCATTCACGATTAGGGTCTGAAATATGTCTTTAACTGATTCATCTTCAAACGACTTGTTAATAATGAGACCCATTGCTCCCTGGTCATCATGTTCACAGATGAGCACCAGGGATCGACCAAAATACGGATCGGTTAAATGGGGCATGGCAATAAGGATATGACCTTTCATTGACGACATGATCAAAGGTAGGGCTTATTTATTTGAATTGCTATTGCCGAAATGGATCACTGAAAAATAATATTTTTTTTATTTGACGGAACCACTAGAAGTATTTGAGAAAGCATGAAATATAGCCTAACCTCAATAAATACAGCCAGATGATGAATGTATAGCTAAATTCTATATTATCAACACATCGCGTCTCTGCGCGCTTTGCCTGCCCGCACGAAGTTATACGCAGGCGGGCGAGATCGTCCTATTTAGCCCTCACTATGAAACCCTGCGGAGATTCTAAATCTCCGCAAGGTTATGATATACCGCTCAATTCTTGGGAACCAACCTCAACTCTTGCACCTCGCCCAGCTGTTCACGATCCAGATTGACATCAACATACGCTCCCTTCAGCCAGAGGTCGATCAGGTCGGTATAGTGGTCCTGCAGGGGCATCCCCACCTGTCCTGATGCATTGGCCATCCGGCTATTTGAGGCATCAGCCATATCGATAATCAGACGCATGGATGCTGTCATTTCAGCCATATAGGGCTTGGTAAAAACGTGGGTTGCCCGATTGACTGTCTCGCCATCACCGCCAAAAGGGAAAGGTCCATAGTTAAAGAATTTCTCGATCAGACCACCTTTGGCTTCAAAAGGATGGTGAAAGGCAATGTTGTGAATAATGCCCCATTCCCAGGATAAATGATCACGAGAGCCATATTTCTGTTCCAAACTGATGAGTGCTTTATTGAAGGCATCGATTAAAAGATCATCCCGGGTTTCAACTTCATCTGTTGCAATATTATCAAACCATTTGTGAGAATTATCTTCCAGCATCATCACCCAGCGATTCAGGGAGATATACCAGGTGTCCAGATATTTTTCAGCCAGTTCCAAACCCATATCATCAGACCAGATCGAACGTAAGAAGGTCTCCAGTGTTTCATGATAGATCGAGCCTTCGAATCCGTTTTCGTCCAAAACATGATCCCAGCCTGCCAAAGCATCTCGAATTTCAGACTGTTCATCCGGAATCACTGCTGTCAGGTATTTCAAGAAAACCGGGGCCAAATATGATTGTTGGTCAAGCTGGATCATCGCCATGTCATCCGGAGTCAGTTTATCCTTGGATTTGATCAGATCGTTGATTCGTTTGGTGCGATATTCAGGAGCATAAATACCGGGCATGGGATAGGGGTAATCCTGGCTATGGGGTTCAGCATTAGCAGTTACGATAAAGCCACCTGCGGGATTGTAAAGATGCGGCATATCCTCAAAGGGGATATAGCCATCCCAATCATATTCACCTGTACTGCCTGGAACCGGGTAGAGACCTGCACCTTTTTTCCTCAGGGGTACCTTACCCGCTCCATAATAACCAATATTACCCTCCACATCAGCATAGACATAATTTTGCGGTGCCGTTGAAAAATGGGAAACCGCCATGGTGAATTCACCCCAGTTCTCAGCATGATTCAAGCGATAAAAAGCTTCCAACTCTTCATAAAAATGGTGGCCGGTCCAGGCCAGGGCCAGCACTTCCTCATCCTCCTTGATCACGGGTCCATGAATCGATTTCCGAACTAGCAAATCCTCAATTCGGAAACCGCTATCTTCGCTGTCATCTTTAATGCGGATGGCTTCAGGAATGATCTCGAAATCATACCAGGCATCTTTGTACAAGTATTGATTGGGGTTTTCCGGGTTTACTTCTTCGATAAACAGGTCCTGGACATCGGGACCCATGTTGGTGATACCCCAGGCGATATGGCGGTTATGTCCAATGAGAACCGTGGGGAGACCAGGGAAAAATCCACCGGCTACATCGAGACCGGGAGCCTTGAGATGAGCGAAATACCAGGGACCGGGAAGGCGTGAACCATGCAGATGGGGATCGCTGCACAGGATCGGCTTTCCTGATACTGAACGATCACCAGAAACAACCCAGTTGTTGGAGCCTCCGTTGGTGCCTAAAAGTTCTTTTAGTTGGGCTGCCTGAGATATGAGTTCGGCATCACCCGTGGTAGAAAAGCCAAATTCATCCAGAATTTTCAGGTGGTCTGCAGAATAGTATGGGAATAATTCAGTTGCATTTTCTTTGCCCAGCTTTTGATTCAATTGACGATAGATCAACTCTATATCGTAATTGTAGGATAACTGCCAGCTCTGCAGTTTGATGATGGCCAGCATATCGGTAATGGTCCATAATTCAGGCGCATGATTCAACAATCTAAACTCAATCGGTAAATCTGGATCAGCTTTTATAAAACTGTTGATACCATTGACAAAGTAGGTCAGCATAGCCTGTACCTGGGGTGGACTGTCATCGAAGATTTCGTCTGCATTCCTGGGGCGCAACATGATCCGGCGTAAAAATTTATCGGATTTCAGCATGCTGTCACCCAGGATCTCAGACAAACTGCCGTTGCCGGCTGCTCGCAAAAATTCCATCTGAAAGAGACGGTCTTGGGCCATGGCATAGCCCAGGGCGAAATAGGCATCGGTTTCGGTCTTGGCAAAGATATGCGGTATGCCAGCGGCATCCCTTAAGATGGAGACCTCATTATCAACGCCTTTTAACAGGATAGTTCCTTCATGTTCGGGAATCCCGATTTTTAAATAATGGTTCAGATATGCCCCGCCTAATAAGAGCATTATAACAACACCAATGATGATTTTCTTGATCATGACAGCCCCTTTAAAATTTCAATTTTTGATGGGAATAGGTTAGTTGAAGATGGGTTTGAATGAAATGGTTTTTCCAGACTATTCCCATAGCGCTGCTAAAGATTAGGATTATTTGACGATCAGGATCGGAGCACTTGATCGCTTGAGGGTTTTTATGGGCTTGGAACCAAACAGCAATTTCTTTAGGGGATTGGCTGTAGAGGCACCCATAATGATGATATGGTCATCCCCTGCAAAGTCAACAAAAGTAGTCACCGGATCGCCTGTTAGGAAAAATTGTTCAACTGGAATATCCTGCTTCTCAAGATAGGTTTTAGCCTGCCTGGCAGCTTCAGAATATCCCTTGCCAAACCGCTTGGTCTTGCTGACAGTCAGAGTCCTCACATCCCATTGCTCAGTTCTAGCAATCTCAACACCAAATTTGATGGAACGCTTGGTTGCCTCAGAGTCATCGACGAGAAGGAGTATTTTATACTTTTTCTTTAAATTCATCCCCCGGGCAATAAAAACCGATGATGGTAAGAACTGGATCAGGTCATGGGCCATATGTCGCTTTCCCTGACTGCCACCTATGATGGTTAAAGCATAGTCATCCAGCTGCAGTTCATCTCGTAATTCCTGAATTAATTCACCCTCTCTCAAGGTTAACGCGACCCTGCATCCTCCTGTAGTCGGCAGGATTATTTTGTACCGGTTATGCTCCTGCTTAATGTGTTCCGGATTAAACTCTGTTGTTCTCAGATCATCATTCTCAGGACAGACCAGTTGTAATTCTTTAAAAGCCCATTCTAATACTTCAATTCCTGGATGATAGATATTCCACTTCGTAAGATTCTCACGGGATAGTTCCAGGGGACCTTCCTGTAAGCCTTTATGCTTTGCTCCCACATAGACTACATTTAGTTCAGCGTTAAAAGCCTGGGCAATCATAGCCCCCGCCTTCAATGTGGGACCCGAATACTGACTGCTGCTAATGGCCAATAGAAATTTCATGATTTACTCTTTTGTAGTCCTGTAAAAAACCCTTTTCACGGGCTTTAGTTTGGTTCCTTGATCAATATACTTCGACTCCGCTCAGTATGACGAGAACGATTTTCATTTTTTTTCAATTTTCACTTTTGACGCCCTCGCAAAAAGTCCCTCTCGCCCGCCTGCGTATAACTTCGTGCGGGCAGGCAAAGCGCGCAGAGCGTTGTATTGAGTTCATCGAAATGACGCGGAGTGTTGATATATAAGGATTTATGCTTATTCACTATGTGTGGTTGTATTTAATGGTTTTAGGGTACATTTTATGAATCCTCAGATACTTCTAGCGGTTCCGTCAATTTCCAATTTCCAATAAAACATGGGCCACCATACTAAAGCAACAAACATTAAAGATAGCACTGACATAATGGCCATCTTCCACCCCGCACGTAGAAAATCAGGTGCCTTTACCAAACCACTGGAATAGATAATCGTACATGCCGGAGCGGCAACTGCGGTGAAATAACCATATGCAGCTCAGTAATTCATCATGATCAGAATATGGTAGCCTTCAGTACTTAACCCTGCTGGCCCGGGGATGAGAAAGTAGAGCAGAGCTCCCAGGGTAAACGCGATCAACAACCAACGCTTTTGTTGAATCCAGAAGATCATATCGGCAGAAATAGCCATGTTGATGATTTGCTAACGAATGATTAGGATTGGAACATCAGTTCGAGCAAGGGTCTTGATGGGCTTACTGCCAAACAACAACTGTTTGATGGGATTCAGAGTGGAGGCACCCATGATGATCATATGATCATCTCCAGCAAATTCTGCGAAAGTATTGACCGGATCACCTGTGATAAAAAATTGCTCTACTTCAATATTTCGGGATTCAAAATATGCTCTGGCAGCATCGGCAGCTCCTTGATATCCCGTCCCAAAACGTTTTGTTTTAGACACGGTCAGGGTGCGTACCGGCCAATCCAGTTTTTCAGCAATGAGAGCGCCCCAGGCTATGGATTTTGCAGTCGCTTCGGAATCATCAACCAGCAGCAGCAGCTTATATTTTTTGCGCGGCTTAAACTTTTGCAGAACAAGAACGGAAGAGGGTAAATACTGTATGATTGAATGAGCCAGGTGGCGTTTGTTTTGACTCCCTCCAATAATTGCCAGATCATAGTCTTCCAGTTGAATCTCCTTGCGCAACTGATCGACCAATTCACCTTCTCGCAGGATAAGTTCTATCCGCGAGCCTTTTTCATCCGGCAAAAGAACCTTGATCCGTCCATCTTCTTCATAAACGTGGTCCGGATTGAACTGGAGTCCTGCGAGAGAATCATTGTCAGGAGCATAACCCTTGAGTTGATTGAGAGCCCATTTAAGCGTTTCCAACCCCGGATGGATAATGTTCCAATTATCCAGGTTTTGACGAGTGAGATTCACCGAACTACCATGGAATTCACTGGCTTTTTCACCCACATAGACCACCCCCATGTGCGCATCAAAAACAGAAGCGATCAGCGCACCCATTTTCAAGGTGGGTCCTGAGTATTCACTGCTGCTGACAGCAGTCAGGAATTTGAGTGTTTCCGTGTTTATTTTGGCTATTTGTTTCATTTTATCACGGGCCACCAGAATACCGCTAGTCCAAGTAGACTCAAAACAGAGAGAACACCCATTTTCCAACCCGCTCGTAGAAAATCTTTCGATTTCACCAGACCGCTGGAATAGATGATGGTACATGCCGGAGCTGCTACCGCCGTGAAATATCCAAAAGCGGAGGCAATGGCAGTTGAAAATCCGAGCAGGATCTTGTCCCCCCCCAGATCCAGTACAATGGGTCCTACCACAGCGACCGTAGCGGAGCTGCTTAATATGTTTGACATAATTCCTGTCATCAAAACTGACACACTACCCTGGAGTACTTCAGGGGAATGGATCACCTGGCTTAAATTTGTAATGATCACACCAGCAATCCATTCAGCAGCACCGGTCTGGTTCATCTGGATACCGATGGAAATGGCAGCTCCAAAAAGGAGAACCACACCCCAGTTGGTTTTACGATTCAATTCGCCCCACTCCACCAAACCAAACGCCAGGTATAGAAACACACCCACCAGAGCGATGATACCCAAGCCAAAATCCTCACTGAGAAACACCCAACCTAGAAAGACCAGGGCAAATAGAATGATCGCCATCCACTCCCGACCTTTGATCTTACCAGCTCGGGCCACTTCCACCACCAGTTTTCGCACTGCTGTGTCCAGATTATTCTGCTCCGGTTTGAAGGTCCAGAGCAGGATCACAACGGTGAAGGGGATCTGAAACAGCACCATGGGATAAACATATTGCATCCACTCCAGATATGAAACAGACCCGACGCCGAATTCAGTCCAGTAATTCATCATGATCACATTACGACCGCCTCCTGAGGGTGTTCCAATGGAGCCAATTGTTGCACCATAGGCAATGGAGAATAGTAGTGCTGCCGTAAGACCCGTCACTTTGCGAGGATCCTTATGGGCATAGCGAACCAGGGTCAAACCAACCGGCATCATCATGGCAGCCACCGTGTGTTCACCAATAAAAGAAGCCAGTATGGCCGAAATAGCCGTAAATCCGGTCACGATCCGCCAGGTTTTATTTCCCGTGAGCTTAATAATGCCAAGAGCCAGGCGTTTATCCAGCCCCTGACTCACAATTGCTACTGCCAGCATAAGGGAACCCATAATGAAGAATACTGCATCATTCATAAAAGAGGAGGCCACATTATTGGCTGTATCAATACCCAGAACGACTTGCATGAAAAGCATGAATATGGCGATGGCGGGCAAAGGTAATGGCTCCGTGACAATCAGAATGAGAGCCATGGAAATGATAATAAGAGCATCATAGGCCGCCGGGTTGAGACCAGCAGGCGGGGTAACGCCAAAGTGCATGAACAAACCCAAGACCAGAGCTACCAACAGCCATTTTTTTTGCCGGATCCAAAATAGAATGTCTAGGTAAACGCTCAAATCTAGCCTTTGCTTCTTATAAAAGTTTTGGAGCAGTCGAAATATGGCTTAAAACAGGTCAGATTGAAACAATTCATAATGGCTTAATTTTAAATTCATCTGGTGAAATAACAGTTTCCAACAACAGATAGTTATGGCAATTGATTTTGCTTTGCAAAAGTTTAGTTTCGAAGGTGATTACTGCCACTGCATATCTTTTCCAGAAGAAAATCCCAAAGAGATGGAATATAAAACGTCGTGTGAAATCTGTAGGGGTAACCACCCAAAAGCTCAAACTCTGAAGGCGTTAAAAACTGTCAATTCAAACATTTTATGTAATAGCTGAAATAGCATTTACCACAATTTTGCTTAACCTTATAAATTTCAGGAGCACCCATGGCCCAGATGACCAAATCCCTAGATAGTTTCCAGACCCGGTCAACCCTTAATCTCAACGGTAATGGCTACGAATATTTTGCGCTTTCCAGGCTGAATGCCACAGACAAGTTGAAACAGTTACCCATCGCCCATAAGATCCTTCTGGAAAACATGTTGCGCTTTGAGGATGACATCACCGTTACGAAAGATGACGTAGAGGCAATTTTAAACTGGGATGCCCAGGCTGCTCCCACTCACGAGATCCAACTCAGACCCAGCCGGGTGTTACTTCAGGATTTCACCGGTGTTCCAGCAGTAGTGGATCTGGCCGTCATGCGTGATACCATGGCTGATCTGGGTGGTGATCCAGAGAAGATCAATCCTCTCCAGCCGGCCGACCTGGTCATCGATCACTCTGTTCAGGTAGACAAATTTGGATCCAACTCAGCCTTTGCCGAAAATGCTTCAATTGAAATGGAACGTAACCGCGAGCGGTATGGCTTTCTACGCTGGGGACAGGGTGCCTTTGAAAATTTCCGGGTTGTTCCTCCGGATACTGGTATCATTCACCAGATCAACCTGGAATACCTGGCTCAAGTTGTCTTTAAAAATGAAACTGATGATGGTACTCAGATCTATCCTGATTCACTGGTAGGTACTGACTCTCATACCACTATGATCAACGGTCTGGGTGTTATGGGTTGGGGTGTTGGAGGTATTGAAGCTGAGGCAGCCATGCTGGGACAACCGATTTCCATGTTGATCCCTCAGGTTGTGGGTTTCAAGCTCACCGGTAAAATGGCGGAAGGGACTACTGCCACTGATCTTGTACTAACTGTGGTTGAAATGCTCCGTGCTGAAGGTGTTGTCGGTAAATTTGTTGAATTTTATGGAGATGGAATTGCCCATCTCAGTCTGGAAGATCAGGCCACCATCGCTAACATGGCTCCTGAATACGGCGCTACCATGGGATACTTCCCCGTGAATGCTGCCACCCTCAAATATCTACGTTTCAGTGGTCGTGATGATGAACAGGTCGAGCTGGTTGAAGCCTATACAAAAGCTCAGGGTATGTATTATGAAGCCGGTGTTGAAGATGCGGTTTACTCAGCTACACTTGCTTTGGATATGAGTAGCGTTGTGCCCTCAATTTCCGGACCCAAACGTCCCCAGGATCGCATAGAGCTTGGCAAATCGAAAACTACCTGGACAAGAGATCTGAAAACCTTGAGCGGTGAGAGTAAAGGATCCGTGCCAGTAGAGGGTGAAGATTATGAAATGAAGGATGGTGCGGTTGTCATAGCATCCATCACCTCTTGTACCAACACATCCAATCCCAGTGTGATGATCGGTGCCGGCCTGGTTGCCAAGAAAGCCGTTGAACGTGGTCTGAACATTAAACCATGGGTTAAACCCAGCCTGGGACCCGGTTCAAAAGTGGTTACTGAATATCTGGATGCCGCTGGCCTGTCACCCTACCTGGACCAGTTAAAATTCAATTTGGTGGGCTATGGTTGTACAACCTGTATTGGGAATAGTGGACCCCTTCCTTCACCGATTGCGAAGGCAATTGAGGAGGGAGACCTGGTGGCTACTTCAGTCCTTTCTGGAAACCGCAATTTTGAAGGACGTATTAGTCCTCACGTAAAAGCCAACTATCTTGCTTCACCACCTCTGGTAGTAGCCTATGCCATCGCTGGAAGCATGGATTTTGACATGTTAAATGATGCCTTAGGACAAGATCAAGATGGGAATGATGTCTTTCTAAAGGATATCTGGCCCACCTCACATGAAGTTGCAGATGCTATTGCTCAAGCTGTCAAACCAGAACAGTTCAAAGCAAAGTACGCAGATGTCTTTGCTGGTGATGCTGCCTGGCAAAACCTGGATACACCAGACGGCAATACATTTGCCTGGGAAGCAAACTCGACCTACATCCGTAAGCCATCCTTTTTTGAAGGGATGACCCGTGATTTTGGAGCACTGAGTGATATCAAAGATGCTCATCTACTTGCCCTGTTGGGTGATTCTGTAACCACCGATCATATTTCACCAGCTGGCGCTTTTACAGCAGATTCTCCGGCTGGCAAATACCTGATCGCCAACAGAACTGAGGTAAAGGATTTTAATTCATACGGTAGTCGTCGGGGCAATCATGAAGTGATGATGCGCGGCACCTTTGCCAATATTCGTCTCCGTAATCTTCTGGCTCCCGGAACTGAAGGTGGCTTTACCAAAAAACTCCCTGAAGGTGAGGTAACCACGATTTTTGATGGCGCCATGGCTTACAAAGCTGAAGGCACACCTCTCATGGTCATCGCTGGAAAGGAATATGGGACGGGTTCCAGTCGGGACTGGGCCGCCAAGGGAACCTATCTCCTTGGTGTTAAAGCCGTGGTAGCTGAGAGTTTCGAGCGCATCCACCGGAGCAATCTAATTGGTATGGGTGTTCTTCCCTTGCAGTTCAATGCTGGTGAAGGCCGTGAAAGTCTGGGATTAACAGGTGAAGAGACTTTCTCCATTGCTGGAATTGCAGATGGTTTAACACCAGGAAAAGAATTGACAGTTACCGGCCAACGAGTTGATGGCAGCAGCTTCTCTTTTACAGCCACCACCCGGATCGATACACCCAATGAGCTGGAATATTATCGTCATGGTGGAATCCTGCAATATGTGATGAGGTCTTTGCTGGACTAACTCTAGATCACCCCGAATGAATTCATGGGCTGCTATTATTTTGTTAATCGGAATGAGAAGCCCACAATTTCAGTCTTGGGGGATGCCATCCATCTTTTCAAGTATTTTTCGTCTGTGAAAATCCGAGATTGGATATACCTTCTTGCCTAACCCAAAACAATCGGATTAAAAATGAACCAAAACACAGATCATTGTACTTGTACAAGAATAGAATTATTTGAAATTCAGGGTATCGTATGATTAAAGCAGCCCAAAAAACCCTCAAAAATATTTTCGGTTATGATGAATTTCGTCCTCTACAGCAAGAGGTGATTGAAAATGTGCTTAATAGGAAAGACACTCTTTGCATCATGCCCACAGGTGGTGGAAAATCACTCTGCTACCAAATTCCGGCTCTGCTATTTGAAGGACTGACCATTGTGGTCTCCCCCCTGATCTCGTTGATGGAAGATCAGGTCAAACAACTTGAAGCTCTCGGTGTTGACGCCCTCATGTTGAACAGTTCTCTGTCACCCCAGGAGTATCAGGACAATACTCGACGGATCCGTCAAAAAGAGATTCGCTTGCTCTACCTGGCTCCTGAAACCCTGTTGATGGAGCGAACTCTGACTCTGCTGGCCTCCCAAAAAGTGGCCTGCTTTACCATTGACGAAGCCCACTGCATCAGCGAATGGGGACACGATTTCCGACCGGAATATCGGCAACTCATGGATCTTAGAGCAACATTCCCTGAAGCGGTGTGTCTCGCCCTCACAGCAACTGCAACCCAGCGAGTTCAGCAGGATATTCGCAGATCCCTTCACTTTGAGACTTCCGCCAGCTTTGTGGCCAGTTTTAATCGGGAGAATCTCTTCCTGGAAATAAGACAAAAATCACAACCTGCTCACCAAACGCTTCAGTTTCTCGAAAAATTCCCCAATCAGTCAGGCATTATTTACTGTCTTTCCCGAAAGCAGGTGGACGAAATGAGCGAATTTCTTGAAGATGAGGGCTATTCAGTAAAACCTTATCATGCTGGATTACCCACCGAGATCCGCCAACAGAATCAGGCCAGTTTTATTCGTGATGACACCCAGATCATGGTGGCTACCATTGCCTTTGGAATGGGTATTAATAAACCTAACGTCCGGTTTATCCTGCATTTTGACCTACCCAGTAATATTGAAAGCTATTACCAGCAAATTGGCCGGGCTGGTCGCGATGGTCTCCGGGCAGATTGCCTGTTTCTGTTTGGCTATGGTGATATCCGAAAGATCAAATTTTTTATTGGACAAAAGAAACCAAGTGAACAGGTCATTGCATCAACCCAGTTAAACGCTTTGATCGGGCTGGCTGAAACAGAAGATTGCCGCCGGATTCCCCTGCTGAAATATTTCGGAGAAGAAGCTCAAACAACAAACTGTGGCATGTGTGATAATTGTTTGAATGAGAAACAAACTGTTATGGATGTAACCATTCCAGCTCAACAATTTTTATCTTGTGTCAAACACTCCAAAGAGATTTTCGGCGCAGGTCATATCATCGATATTCTCCGTGGTTCGAAATCACAAAAGATCAAAAAGTTCACCCATCACAAACTGTCTACTTACGGTATTGGAAAAGAGCTCTCCAAGCAACAGTGGTTTTATCTCTCTCGCCAGTTTATCCAGAAAGAGCTCCTCATTCAGGACATGCAGCACGGCAGTCTCAAATTAACAGCACAAGCCTGGGAAGTATTAAGAGGTAATTTAAGTGTTTCTGCAAAAATGGAAACACAGCGAAAAGCACGTTTGCAACCCAAAACAGAGCTGAAATATGATTTAAATTTGTTTGAAGTATTAAGACAGTTGCGAAAAACGATGGCGGACAATAATAATGTGCCGCCCTATGTGATCTTTCCCGATAAAACCTTGATCGAAATGGCTATTTATTTTCCTCACTCAGAAGAGGTCATGCTGCAATTGCACGGTGTTGGTACCGTTAAATATGAAAAATATGCTGATCCATTTATGCGGGCAATCACTGATTATTGTCAGATCAATGAACTAACAGAAATTCCCAAGCACGGCACGGGCAGAAAGTCTAAATCTATTTCTAAAAGAATTGGTAAACTTCGCCATCAGGTTGTGGGTGAAAAATACAATGCCGGCACATCGTTCGTTCAGCTAACGAAGGAATTCAATGTTAAAAACAACACGATCCTGGATCATTTGTTTAAATATAGCACTGAAGGGAATAACCTGCGTTTCAGTGACGACTTTTTGGAAACATCTCAGTTGACACCCCAGCAGCAAACCGCCGTCAGCAATGCTTTCAAGCAATATGGAACCAGCGCACTTCGCCCAGTTTTTGACGCGTTGAATGAGGAAGTAAGTTTTGAAGGACTAAAGATAATGCGTTTGCATTATCTTTCTGAGAGACAGCAAAAAGAGCAGTAGCAAGGGGGGATGGGTGAATGCCCATGGAGATCCCGGGCTTACCCAGAGCTTACATACCGTGAAAACCAGGTGCATATTCCACATAATTCATGATTATATTTATATTATAGTGAAATCATAAGAAATATTCGTATATATTCACGATATTAGTGGTATATACGTTAACATCTATTATATTTTAGTATGCCAAATGTGAAAAGTATCTATAAAACAATCAACTTGCTGCGCGCAAGATATTATGAAGCCGCAATTAGAAAAGATCAGCTTCTGAAGCTTATAAGTGAAGCTGAAATTGCTGAGCAGGTCTATAATTCTAATGCAATTGAGAACAGTACCCTTACCCTTGCGGAAACAGAAAAAATCCTACTCCAAATAGATCTGGATCGGTTTATTTCTGAACGAGAGTTATTCGAGACAAAAAACTTAGCTCGTGTTGTAGCATACATCGACAAAAAAGCAAAGGAACAGGAGTTGAACCTGGATGTGATATTACTTTTGCATCAAATGCTGCTATCAAATATTCGTGATGATGTGGCCGGACGATTTCGAAACAATAGTGAATGGGTCCGTGTTGGGAATCATATAGCTATTGATCCGAAACGAGTTGTTAATAGACTTGAAGAGATACTTGTGGTTTATCAGTCAACACCATTGCTAAATATTATTAAGCGCATTGCCCTATTGCACCTCAGTTTTGAGCACACCCATCCTTTTGTGGATGGTAACGGTCGAATTGGCAGGGTTATTAACAATTACCTGCTCATCCGAGAGGGGTATGTGCCTATAAATATTAAATTCATCGATAGACAATTATATTATGCTGCCTTCAGTGAATTTAATGACCGGCAAAAAACATCTGTTATGGAGGAAATTGTAGGGAAAGCACTGACCAACAGTTACCACAAGCGTCTTGCTTATCTCGAAGGGAAAGAGATCATCACTCTTGCCGAATATGCAAAAAGAAAAAATATATCACACTCCAACTTGATCAATAAGGCTCACCGCCAAACCATAGAAGCCTTTCTTGAAAAAGGAACCTGGAAAATTGCCTTATAATTGACTAATTATCAGATCCTTAATTTTTCTTCTGCTAAGGAAGTACTTAGACAGAGTATTGAATTCGTCATTCGAGTTATATCAACTCAGCTGATTCAATTTTTTCTATTCGTGTAATGACCGTAATCCGTGGTTTCGATTTAAAAATTCGGCACCATCTCCTTGCGGAACTTGACAAAGAACCCGGTGATGGCCTCCATAGCCTCTTCAGCAGTATCAACCACCCGGAATAATTCCAGGTCATTCTCATTGACATTACCCTCTTCCAACACCTTGGATGTGAGCCAGTCCACCAGACCTGACCAATAATCAGTACCAACCAACAGGATGGGAAATTTCGGGGTTTTTCCTGTTTGGGAGAGCGTGAGAGATTCAAACAATTCATCCAGAGTGCCCAAACCACCCGGGAAGGCTACAAAAGCTTGAGCATATTTCAAAAACATAAGCTTTCGTACAAAGAAATAGCGAAAGGTGATATTCTTATCCGCATCGATATAGGCATTATTGGATGCTTCAAAAGGCAGCTCGATGCCAACACCAGCAGATGCTCCCCCCGCCTCCATGGCTCCTTTATTAGTGGCCTCCATAATGCCCGGACCACCACCGGTGATCACGCTGAGTCCCTCACGAGCCAGCAAGATACCAAGCTCATAAGCAGTCTGATAATAGGGATCATCCTTTTTTGTACGGGCTGACCCAAACACAGTTACCGATGGTCCGATCTCGGTTAAAGCATCAAAGCCTTCGACGAATTCTGCCATAATCCTGAAGACCTGCCAGGAATTCTTGGATTTAACCTCACTCCAGGTTTTCTTCTCAAATTTGCGGATAACCCGTTTATCTACATTCATTTCATTGCTCCTTCCAGGGCGGATTCTACAGCTTTCATCAGCATTTCACTTAAGAGTAAGCTCCCTAATTCAGATGGTTCGAAGTGTAAGCAATTTTCAGAGTTTTTCCTGCTACTATTTTTGGGAAACAGCCGGGGTTGTGAGCTCTCGTGATTTGAGGAGCTTATTGTCTTGCCCTGAGTCCCTTATCTGAACAGATTTAACGGTCGATCTATTTGTTGAACTCAACAGGAGCCAAAATTTTATGCAAATCCAAATCTTCATTACCGGGGGCACATTTGACAAAGAATACAATGAGCTCAATGGTGATCTTTACTTTCAGGACACCCATTTAAAACAAATGCTGGAACAGGGTCGCTCCCAGTTGGATATCAAAATCCGCAGCCTGATGATGATCGACAGCCTTGAAATGACTGGGGACGATCGTAATATTATCCTTACCCATTGTCGAAAAACCACAACTGACCAGATCATTATTACCCACGGGACAGATACCATGGTTGAAACTGCCCGGTTTCTGGCAACGCACCTTTCAGATAAAACCGTTATCCTCACTGGTGCCATGATACCCATTGTCTTTGGAAGTTCCGATGGGCTTTTTAACATGGGAGCTGCACTGGCCTATGTTCAGACGCTAACACCCGGTGTATATATTGCCATGAACGGACAGTATTTTAGCCACGATAATGTCCGTAAGAACAAAACCAAGGGGCTATTTGAAACGCTTCAGGAGGTTTAATATGAAACAGAAGAAAGTGCTTATCATTGCAGTTGTCGGTATTCTGATAATTGTGGGATTATCTGCCTGCATGCCAAACCCAAGTGAGACTGTTGGGCATACTCCATCTGGTTTTTTCAAGGGAGTCTGGCATGGTTGGGTCGCCCCCCTATCACTCATTGTAGGCTTCTTTAATGAAACGACCAGAGTTTATGAGCCAAACAACACGGGCTGGTGGTATGATTTTGGGTTTTACATGGCAGTCATTAGTGGATTTGGTGGATTGTCTTTGGCTCGCAAGAGACAGGATGATTAGTGTATATCTATCAGCTCTCCTCCTAAACCGTTTAAAACAGTTCCCTACTTGACTCACACTAATTAAGCCCATGTAATCTTTGCTTTCGGAGTTCTGTCTCCTGTTTTCTATTTGATTTTTTTCAATTCAAGACATATTGCCAGTATGAAAATTACCGTAAAAGAACTGACAACAATCGGCCCCACCATTCACTCCAGTTTTACCGCTCTGCCATTTAAGCGAAAGAATACCTCTGAGTCAAAGCTGTTGAAACCTGTCCTGGCTTACCAAACACCCTCTTGTATCAAGATCGTGGGAAACATCCATTGCTTTCTAGAGGCACAGGAAGCTGGTCAAGCTACCGTACCGGTCTATTTGATCCAGGAATCTCAATCAACTCTGGAATTGCTGGAACTGATTATTGAATATTACACGCCTATGACCCTTATGGATAAGGCTCTGCTGACTCAGGCAGCTTTGGAGCTAGGGGTTCCCCGATCAATGCTGGCTGATAAGATCTACCCCAAGATGGATCTGGCTCCCCGTGAAAAACTGATTGATCAGGTTCTTTTTCTCCTGAAGCTGCCACCTGAGCTGCAGCAATTCATTCTTGAAAAAGATCTTAGCTTGAAACGCGCTCTGATTTTCCAGCGTGCAAGTGATCACCTCGATTGGGTTACCCGCTTTATCAAAAACTTGAAAATCGGCATTAACATGACCGCTGAGATCATTCAAAATATCTGGGAAATGGCAGGCAGGGATGATGTGGATTTCCAAACCAAAGCCAGAGAAATGGGATTATGGGAGATGGCAGACATCGAGTATGAGGATAATCGTCTTGCTGTGATGGAGATCCGGGATAAGATCACTACTGCCCGATTCCCAGCTCTCACAAAGGCTGGTGTTGATCTTTCTAAGACGCTTGATTCTGCAAAACTACCCGATTCGGTTAAGATCAAATGGGATCCTACTTTTGAACGTCAGGGAATTGACATTGCCTTTCACGCCAAAGATACTGCTGACCTTGATTCAACCCTTCAGAAGCTTTCCTCCGCAGCATTTAACAATATTTTCAGCCATATCTAGAACCCTATGAAAGAACCCAAGATCACGCAGATCATTGTTGATCAAAAAGTCGCAGACCAGGATCTGGTCCATCGTTATATTCAAAACAATCCCCAGGCAATAGTTTTTCAGGGTGAGATCACAGAGGACCGCAAGGAAACCATGTTCAGGCGGGAAGCGACCCCAGCCAAGCGGGAAATCCTGCTCACAGAGCAACAGGGACATACGGTCAAGCAGTGTCCAGGAACCGACCGAGCTTACCGTTGCTGTAATTATCATGTGATCAATCAAACCACTAACTGCCCCATTGATTGCACCTATTGTATTCTACAGTTTTATCTCAATAATCCGGTAACTACCGTTTATGCCAACACTGAAAAATTGTTTACCGAGGTCAAGGATAAGATCGCCACACAACCCCAGCGTTTTTTTCGGATCGGCACTGGAGAATTAAGCGATAGTCTGGCTTTTGATTCATCATCTGAATTCTCCCGTGATATCGTTAACTATTTTGCGGATTTGAAAAATGTTCTACTGGAATTAAAAACAAAGTCTAACCGGATCGAAAACCTCCTCGAGCTGGATCATAAAGGTCATACCGTCATTTCCTGGTCAGTCAATCCACAGGTGATCATTGATGCTGAAGAGCACAAAGCTGCCTCACTGAAAGAGCGTCTGGAAGCCATGAGGCTGGTACAGGCAGCTGGATATAAGATCGGGTTTCATTTTGACCCCCTGCTTTATCATGATGATTGGAAACGGTCTTATCCTGATCTGATCCGCCAGCTCTTTGAAGTGGTAGACCCTGAAAATGTAGCCTGGATATCAATTGGATCGCTACGTTTCCCTCCGGATATGAAGGAAAAAGTCCTGGAGAAATTCCCCAGATCCAAGATCATGTTTGCTGAGTTGATCAGGGGTATGGATGGTAAAATGCGCTATCCCAAACCTCTGCGACTTGAGATGTATCGTACCGTTTATGAGGCACTTCGCTCCTATGGTAGTGAGGATCTTTTTATCTACTTTTGCATGGAATCCGCTGAGATTTGGGAGCGGGTCATGGGTTGGAGTCCAGAAAGTAATGAGCATTTGGATTTTCTTTTTGCAACCAGCCTCTACTCTCAATTTCCCGGCCTCATGTCTGAGGAACCACAACGAAAAGTCTATGATGATGGCGTTCCACTGCACCATGAGAAGGCTGACCTGCCTGGCTTTTAATGTCGAGTAGACCTCGGGATACGCATTTTGAACTGAAAATGGTATTAGTCGATGAAATGTGAAACATTTGTAAATAAAAAAGACCGGGACAAGCCCGGTCTTTTGAATCACAATAGGATTTTTTGAGTATTAGATCAATTAACCATTCTTGAGGCGAAAAACTACAGGAACAGATATTCTAACTGTTACTGGTTTATCACGCTGATAAGCTGGTTTCCATTTAATGGTTTTAATGGCATCCATGGCAGCTTCATCCAGCCCGGTTTTTGGAATACCCTTGAGTATGATGGTTTCCTTAACCCGGCCATCTTTTCCAATAGTAGCCTGAACGATTACCGTTCCTTCAATACCAGCTTCTCGGGCAATTTCAGGATAAATAACTGCCTTTTGAATTGCGGCATAGCCACCCATTGGCTCTGGTGGTTCATCATACGCGATGAAGATCACAGTACTCTCTGGTGGTGGCGGTGGTTCATCCAGAATCTCAAAATCTTCCAGATCGGTTTCTTCAATCGTAAAGTCTTCATCGATCTCTTCATCTTCAGATTCAATGGGAATTGAAGGACGTGCTGGTGGCGGTGGTTTATCGAACTGTTGAGTCTCTGGTGGAATCTCAATGTTCTCAATGGGAGCCACATACTCTTCCTGAATGAGTACCTCTGTAGTAAATTTCGGAATAGCATAGAGGACAACTGTAAAAATACCCAATACGACAATTGCACCAATTTCAAGATACTTGCGATGATGCAGGCTTACCGAGGCATGGGGATATTGTTGTTCAAGCATAGTCCTACTCCCTCGGTTTTGCTGAATAGTTAAGCTTCAAGGCCGAGGCCTCGCGCAGTTCCTGATGAATATCTGTGATGATCTCCATAGCTGTTTGACGATCCGCTTTCAAAGAAACCGTTAGCTGTGGATCAGCAACGACCTTATCGTACATGATCGTTCGAATTTTACCCATATCGATGATCATATCATCAATTGAAATGGTTCCTTCTGCAGTTGCCCAAATGTGGGAGATGTGTTTATTTCCTTCCAGCTTGGCGATCTTTTTTGCTTCAGGAAGAATCAGCTTTAATCCCTGAAATTCACGCAAAACCGTCACAACCATAAAGAAGATCAGCAACATGAAGATGATATCGGGAAGCGAGGATGTTGGAATCCCGGCTTCAGTTTTCATTTTTCTTTTTAGGCGCATGATCTAACTCTCCGGATCCGCAATCGAGATGCGTTTGGCATTGGCCTGCTTGAGCTGGTCAATCACATCAACATAGACGCTGTACATAGTCCGGGAATCTGTTTTGACAGAAAAGATCATCTTATCGTTTATGGCCAAGAGCTGTAGAGCTATCGGTTTTAGTTCACGGACATCTACAATACGAATATCGCCACCACTCCCAATAGCTACTTTCCCTGAAGCACTCACCAGAATATTGGTAATGTTCTTCTTGTGCACTTCAACTGATTCTCCCTTGTCTGGAAGAACCATTCCCAGTCCCTTGTCCATATCAATGGTCGTGGTAACCAGAAAGAAGAGTAACAGCATGAACACAATATCCGGGAGGGATGCTGTGGGAATTTCTCCGCCGCTTCGCTTTTTCTTGTTCTTTAACAGCATAATTTCAGCTAACCCCGGCTATGGTGTTATTATTTTTGCTCTATTGATTCCATCGTATCGACCAGATCGATAGAGGACTCTTCCATCTTAACGATCAGTTTATCGATCATAAAGGTGAAAACATTCTGGGAAAACTGAATAATTATAGCCACGACCAAACCAAACAGGGTTGTCAACAATGCCATGGAGATACCTACAGCAACCAGAGCTGGTTGAATATCATTTGCAGCGGCAATGGAATCAAAAGCGTTGACCATACCAAAGACTGTTCCAGTGAATCCCAACATGGGTGCAAGAGAAACTACTGTGGAAAGCCAGATCATATTGTTTTCAAGAAAAGACATTTCAATGGATCCGGCACTTTCAATTGCTTTTTCAACTGCAACAGTGCCACGATCTGCTCGAGAAAGACCAGCCAGGTAGATCTTGGGAATGGAACCGGGAGTGTTGCGACATACTTCCAGTGCAGCATCCACACCCTGCTCTTTTAAGGTAACATCAATTCTTTTAAGAAAAGATGAGGTCTGAATTGTTGTCTTTAAAAGACTGATTGAGCGTTCGACGACAAATATCAGTCCAAAAATAAATACACCAAGAATTGGCCACATAAAAGGCCCACCGTTATAAAACCAATTAACCATCCTGATCTTCCTCCTAATCCTATATAGATTTCAACTCGATTTGACTAACCGGACAATCATAGTTTGATACGTCTCTAAAGTCAATCAATTTTCAACTTCAACCGTGAGTTTCTGCTCCGGCCAATGCTTCCTTAAAAATAGTCTGCTGTTGCTGCAATTTCACGAGCTTTCTCAAAATATTGACGGGCTTCCTGAATCTGATTATCCATTCCCGTCCTGATCTGATATTGCTCGTTTCTTCCCCACACTTTGCCGGCAAGTTCACTCTTAAGATAATACCGGATGGTCTCGTCATCCTCTCTAATCTGGGATTCATCCAGTTCCAAATCTTCCAACGCAAAGATTTTCTTGTAAACTTCTTCCAAAAAGGCATCTTCGATCTCAAAATCATTTAGAAAAGCTGGCCAATCGTCTGCCAACTCCGGGTGAGATGCTGCATAGTCTGAAGCGATCTTAAAAAAGAATCTGATGTCATGTCGTCTGACCTTTGCCAGAGATCGGGAGATGGTTGCCGGATCTTCAAGAAAAATATCTGGAGTAATTCCGCCACCACCATACACTGTGCGTCCCATTTTGGTCTTAAATTGAGGCTTATCCTTTAGGTCGGTTGTATCTTTATCATCTCTCTCACTCAGTTCAAGATAATAATCCCGGGCATCACCATTCTCATAGTGTCGCTGGATCAATCGGCCGCTAGGTGTATAATAGCGAGCCACGGTTACTCGAACAGCGGAACCATCACGCAGGGGATACTGACGTTGGACCAGACCCTTGCCGAAACTGGTCTCACCGACTACAAGCCCTCGGTCCAGATCCTGTAAGGCACCAGCCAGGATCTCACTGGCAGAGGCTGAACCCCGATTGATCAACGCAATAATGGGTTGTTTATAGAAAGTAGGCTTATGTTTTGAATACATTTCCTCATTGGCATTTTTAAGACGACCCTTTGTCGAGAGAATCTTTTCCCCGCCTGGTAAAATATGATCCACGATCTTGATAACTTCATCCATATAGCCACCACTATTGTTACGCAGATCAATCATTAAACGGGTCATACCCTGGCCTTGAAGCTCGGTGATAGCTGTGATCATCTCCTCTGAAGTAGTGGATGAGAAACGATTCAACAGGATATAACCAGTTCCGTCTTCCATAACGAATTTGGCTAGCACACTGTAAATAGGGATTTTATCCCGAATAATGGTTACCGGGATCAGCTCACTTTCACCAAGCCTGGCAATTTCCAACTTAACTTTTGAACCCTTGGCTCCCCGTAGTTTTTCAAAGACACCATCCCGGGTGATCTTGTAGGCAGATTCATCATCAATCTTGACGATCTGATCACCTGGATGTAGCAAGCCGTCGGAGGGAGAACCGACGATGGGAGTGATCACAGTGATATAGTCATCGATAATATCAAATTCGATACCGATACCTTCGAAATTGCCCCGAAAGGTTTCATTGATCTGATCCATACGGTCAGCCACAATATATACCGAGTGAGGATCCAGGGCTTCCATCAATCCCTTCTGAGCACCGATCATGGTTTTTTCCCAATCAACATCTTCAACATAATTGGTGTTGATTATTTTTACCATATCCTGGAAATCTCGCCATTTATTGTAAAAATCGCTCCCCTGGGCAAACAGAGCTTGTCCAGAAGGACTCAAGGCAAAGAGACCAGCCAGGATAAGAGCGATCACGGTAATTCGTTTTATATTTTTCATAGCTATTTACTTATTCGGGTCTTCTTCTTTAATTCCGATTTAACTTACGGCTTGTAAGGTAGTGGATACATTGATTTGATGAAAGTACCCATTTGGGTGTTACCGGATAATTATAAACCACTTTCCAGACTGGAAATGATCAAAACGGTCTAAACAATGAGAAAAATGTCTAACTATAGCATCCTCATATCTCAGTTAGAGAATCACGTAAAGCTGAAAGCGAAAGAACAGCGCCCGTAACTGGACTTCAGGTGAATCAGAGATCACTTTGTTGTGGTACAGTTTCCAGGATCCTGCAGCAGCCACTTGTTCATTCCAACCAGCAATGGTCTTAAAGCCGATAGAACGTGAAACATCAAAACGCAACCCCAAATATGGTTGAATGACCGGAGTCCATGAGGATAATTCAAATGCCTTTCTGGTGGAAGGTGCTCCTCCAGGATCAGAGCCAGAAACAATATCGGTCCAGCTCTCATTGGCGGGGGAAGAGCTGGCAGTTAGGGATGCCTGACCAATGCCAAAGAGTGACCCCCCCAACAATTTGAAGCGGGATCGAGAATGCGTATTGAACTCGGCCGTTATACCAACCTGGCTAACCGTAAAATTTATCATGTAGTCCACATTGGCGGCATCCTGAGTATAAGCCAGGTATTCACCCTGACCGGCATACATACCGATGGTCCAGTGAGGAGTTACTTCTCCAAAACCTTCAAAACCGGTCACTACCATTGCTTCACTATTGATAACCGAGCTACTTTTATCCAAACTGAGATCAAAGTCTGATGAAAAATTACTTAGATCGGCAAAAGCATCTCCATCCAACTCAAAGGAGATCAAATACGAAAAAGCCGGTCCTATAGCTCCCCGGAGTACGGTCTGCCCCTCAGCAAACTGAGCCTGCAATGACCCGATTGTCAGCAGCGAACAAATACTAATATTTATCCAGTGTTTCATTTTCTGATTTACCTCCCTATAACAAGTGATGGAACACGAACAACCCTTCATGCACTCTGATCACAGAATATTGCTTGATAACTTGTGCTTCTTTTCAACTTAAAACAAGCTGTTGTCATAATATACTTATACCCATTTTTTTACACAAGTCTTTTAAGGGTTTACTTTAAGTGTCAGCTTAAATTTATATTGCATACAGTGGCTTAGCCCGATAAATTGGCTAAAAGTTTGGAGTAGGATTCAATATTTTTAAATGTAAAGAAATGGGTTTCCATGATGAGCAAACATTATTCTAGTCGTGTCATACTACATCATATCTTATTAGCCCCGCTCTTGATCATACTGTTAACCACCAGCCTATGGGGTGCTAACGGCCTGCGAGACATTCAGCATTTGATGGATCTGGGGGATCTCGATCACGATGGTAACAATGATTTTGGAGCGATCCGTAAGGTCGCCGGTGGCAAATCTGAATTAATAACATTTGAGGTTAGCCCTAATGGTGATTTTGAGATCACCTGGCAGTTTGCCTTACCTGAAAACCTGGTCGGTGAGTGGGTTGATTTTACGCTAGCAGACTTGAACCTAAACGGAAGGCCTGAATTGGTGGCTGTTTCCAAGCTCATTTCAGCATCATCCGGAAACAAAGCCCCCTGGATGTACGGATTTGAGTGGAATGGCAGTGAGTTTGAATTCATCCCCAGTTTTCAATGGGGCTGGGCACCCGATAATGGGCTATATGCCAGGCCAAACCAGATTGAGTCCGGCGATATTGACAATGATGGCCTGACTGAGATCATCGTTTCACTCAGCGCCCCTCAAACAAACCTACTGGTTATTGAATTCAAGGGTGACCTGAGTTCGGCCGCGATCGAGGTCGAATTCTCTGGTCTTCCACTTGAGATGACTAAAAGTCCAGCCTCTATCCTCCTGACTTTAACTGATATCAACAAAGATCAAATTGAAGATATTCTGCTCTTCCAAAAACATAGCGATCAACTCATTGCCGCCGGTATTATTTCTACCGGAGAGGATCGGTATAACACTCGAAAATTATCACCTATGCAGCTTGATGCCGGGATTACTGAGATCATACGTCCACGGGGGGTTTCTGCCACAGATCTGGATGGATCAGGATCAAACCTGGTTTATCTGGGTAGCTCCAAAGGTCGCATCTATCAATACGATGCGAATTACGGCGGATCCGTCTGGAAATCTTTTCGTGAACCGATACACCAACTAGCTTTTGCCGATCTGGATGGCAATAGTCTGCAGGAATGTTTGATTCGGGCGGGTGACCAAATCTATTATTTTGAGCAGGAATCACCTGGAAATGGATTTAACCAATTCAGCTCTATCAGTGATGAAGAGCTTATGGGAAGTGATGTACTGGCTTTTCAGGGTGGACTACTCCTGGCCAGACATGGTCGCTACCAGCTGCACACTATTGAACCACATCAAATTGAAGTGTTGGCAACCACATCTGAGTTTGAGGATGATCTGGACATCGAGGAAGATCTTGGGACAATACCTACCTCTATAACACCCCTGCTGGAAAAGGTAACTTCTGATTCACCTGATGAATTGCCCATCATTCCTGAAATGAGAAGAAAGCCCAAAGCTCCTGACGTGATCTTGCATGTCGGTGAAAGTTTTGTTCACAATATACCCCGGCAGGACGATATCGACCCTGGGCAGGCTTATGTTAAGTTTAAAACCTACCCCGAGGGTATGCGTCTGGGCAAAGATTTTATTCTGAGGTGGCATCCGGCTGAAGATCAATTGGGTTACCATCAGATTTCATATTCATTTGGGCAGAATCTGGATACCACCTTTACCCTGTATGTAAATCATATTCCAGATATTTTTTCGACACCAACACCACTGGCCCAGACTGGACAACAATATCTTTATCAAACTCAGCTGGAAGATCTGAATCAGGAACAATATTTTGAGTATGAGCTTTTATCCGCCCCGGCCGGAATGAAGGTGGATGAAGAAGGTCTCATACGCTGGCTCCCCAGTGATACACAACTGGATTCTCAGTATGTAACCTTAAGTGTAAGTGATGGTTTTGAGCGAACGTTGCAAAAATTCACGCTCTACGTTAACATTTTTCCGCTTATCCTGGAAAAACCGGGACCCGTTGCTTTCATTAATGAACCTTATATCGGTCAGGTGAACATTCAGGATAAGAATGTCCCCAACACCGCTCGTCTTATTCCACTGCGAACACCTCAAAACCTGGTTATGGAATCTTCTGGACGGATCACCTGGACACCGGCGGCGCAACAAACCGGATTCCATGATATTCTATTTGAGTTGACCGATGATATGTCCACCGTTCTGGACTCCTTTACCATTTTCGCCAATACACCACCAGTGATCAGCTCTAAATATGATGCACATGTACCGGTGGGCAAACCCTGGCACTACAATGTTGAAGTGAAAGATCCCAACAATAATCAGGATATCAGCTTCCTGCTTTCTGAAAGCAGTATACCCAATTTGACCATTAGTCGCCGCGGTCGCATCACCTGGACCCCCACTGAGGCAGAACTGGGCCGACAAACCTTTACCATCTCAGTATCTGACGGTCTCAGGGACGATCTCCAGAAAGTGACGGTCTATGTCAATAGCCCACCCGAGTTGGGGAAAATTACGGATACCCTGGCTACGGTTGCACGACCCTTCACAACGAATATTACGGTCACTGATCTGAATAAGGGCCAAAAACTAAGCTATTCATTTTTAGCTGCCCCTAAAGGAATGAAAATCTCAAGCAGCGGCCAGATCCACTGGACACCTGCCAAAACCCAAAAAGGTTGGAATGATATCTTTATCAAGGTCTCTGATAAATTCAGTTCCGACACATACAAGTTTGCCGTTTATGCTAATGCACCACCAGTGATAGTCTCTAAAGCAGATACCATGGCTATTGTCGGTCAGGAGTACGTTTATGAGATCAAGGCTCTTGACCTGAATTCCGACCAGAATCTGGTGTACAAAGTTTATGATGCTCCAGCAGGAGTAAAACTTACCAATGGCTCCATATTGCGCTGGACACCAAAAACTGACCAGATCAATCAGGCTCAGTTTAAGGTCAGTGTTACCGATGGTTATATCACAAACGTGCAAAAGATCACTCTCTTTGTGAATGCACTCCCTGAAGTAACGTCAACGCCATCAGCGGTTGTACTAGCTGATCGCGAATATCGTTATCAGATCACCTCGCGCGACCTGAATGAGGATGGCATCGAGTATTCAAAGATTCAGTTGCCCAGCGGTGCTGAGATGAATGAGAACGATGGGTTGATCACCTGGACCCCGGATGCTTCCAATGAGGGCGCCAATAAATTTATCATTGAACTTACTGACTCCCGAGGTTCTTCCAGTTTTCATGAATTTGAGGTCAATGTCTTTCAAGACCCCAAAACTCCCATTCGTCAAATGGGCGCTTTTTTAATCACCCTGGCCGGTATTGGCGCTATGTTCATTATGAAATTCCTGTATTGATCCTACTTCCAAACAGGACAAAAAAACCCACCTGCTCAGGTGGGTTTTTTATGTTTGATAAACCTCAGCTTTTGTGCACAGTTCATTGCGCTGAGTTTATCGAATAATTGTCATAGCAGGCACTGAATCCAAGGTGAATCTGTTTTCGGAAACAGCTCAAGCGTAGCTCGCTCACTGAGTGTCTGGCACTGCCCTATGAAGTTGGTATAATACCAATTTCAGCTTTAAATGCGCGTTTTGTGTCTTCGCGAGCAGCGCGCGGCGATCTCAAAATTATGACTAAACTTGGAGATTTATCCATCGTAGCAGATGCGCAGATGGATTGCCACGTCCTTACAGTCCTCGCAAAGACAAATGAGGACACACTGACAGAATTACTTGGAACGCGCAAGTGGAACTAAATTTGGTATAATTGGTTTTCTGTTATTACTGAATAATGATATCAATAATAAATATCAAATCCTGAACCGTAACCTGAGTATCATAATTAAGATCAGCGGCTGCCAGTAATTCAGGTGTGGTTTCGATCAATCCCAAAATCAGATTCACCA
>JAYEKW010000166.1 GCA_034716895.1 Candidatus Neomarinimicrobiota bacterium | reverse complement strand
AGGTCCATGAGTAAGAATTAAGGAGTTAAAGGGATTAATTGTTTACATCGTTCGGTGCATTTTTAACATATTTTTCATACCATGTTAAGTGGCAGAATCCTGAAGCATTCCGATGAATTTATGGTTTTGTCTGGTGGTTTAACAAAAGTCTTGAAATTGATAGGGAAATGTAAAAAATAGTAGAAATGGTAGCTGAGATTATGATAATGATATTGCTCATACTATACCTCTCAATTGTACCTATCTATGCTGGTGTGACCGGAACCATAACGGGTCATGTTAACAATGGACTAACTGGCGAGAGTTTGCCCGGTGTTCAGGTTATCATCGATGGAAGCAATCGAGGAGCTATCTGTGATGTTTCGGGTGTATTTTACATCGTAAACATCCCGCCAGGTAAATACGATCTACGATTTGAAATGATCGGCTATTCAAAAAAAGTGGTGATGGGTGTCCAGGTAGCCATCGATCTCCAAACTCAGGTAAATGTAAAATTGTTACCTTCAACCCTTGAAGGCGAAACGGTGATAGTTGAATCTAAGACAATGGATCTAACGGGACAGATCACATCGACCACTCGTTTTATCTCACCAGATCTACTGGATAAGCACCCAATATTGAACTACCAGGAACTGGTCGAGTCTCTTCCTGGAGTCGCCGCCGGACATGTTCGGGGTGGACGCAAGTCTGAACTCATCTATTTAGTGGATGGGATGCCCATTCAGAACACCATAGACGGTAAAGCTGGCACCGATCTACCTAACACATCCATTGTTGATATTTCTGTTCAAACCGGTGGATTTACAGCGGAGTACGGAAACGCCATGTCAGGCGTAGTCAATATCCTCACGAAAGAAGGATCTGGCGATTTCTTTCTCAAAACTCAAAGTCATGTGATGGATTATTCAAACAACCCTCAGCCATTTACAAGCGGAAAAACACCAGAATACATGATCGATTTAGCTGTTGGTGGTCCAATCTTTACTTCCAACACTTCCTATTTTTTTGCAGGGGATGTTTGTTTTCCCAGTACGCGCACTTTACAAGAACAGTTCGGCGTGCGCAAAATGAGAATTTACGACCCTGATTCGAGCATGAATATTAACCTCACTGGTAAATTGAGCGCCTCTTTTTTGAATCACACATTAAAACTCACGCTCCAGGATCTGTACTCAAATTGGCAATGGCGGGAATACGACCATGTTTGGAAATACAACCTTGGAGCCTTACCGGGTCTATCAAAAAAAAGTAATCGAATTGCAGGGACAATTAGCCACACCCTAACTGCACAAACATTTTATGAGCTAAACCTCAGTCTATACAGTTTCATTAAATCAGTTTATGGAAGCAGAGATGCGCTGGAAAGAGTACCAGCGGTGTCTGATTCAGGATATGTTTTGGAAGGAGCCTATCCCTGGTGGATGGACCATGTTGAGAACCAATTATACTCAAAATTTGCACTTACATCTCAGGTATCTGAAAAGCTCCAATTCAAGGGTGGGGGTAGCTTTACCCAATATTATCTGTATCGTAAAAATGTTCACCGAAGAGACATAAAAAACTGGAGCGACGGTTTTCCGGTATACATCATGTATGATAGTGAGTACGAATATGAGCCGAGGAGAGGAAGTTTATTTCTTCAAGGCAAATATGTAAGTGGAACTCTGGTTATTAATAGTGGTCTCCGATATGATTTTTTTGATCCACGCGCCGCACGACCTCAAATAGAGGTGGATCTTACGGAGTTAGATTATGATTGGGTAATCGACACCATTTCAACCATACCTGCTTCCGTAAAGACGAGTCTAAGTCCTCGAATAGGCATAGCCTGGGTTATAAATGATGATAGTAAGTTTCATGTTAACTATGGTTACTTCTTCCAGATGCCCAGCTTTGACTATCTGTATACAAACCCCAACCTGAATGTAGCCAATGGATTCTCCACTATTGGTGATGCTGATCTCAAACCTGCCCAAACCCGGGCTATTGAGTTTGGTATGATGCAGTCACTTGGTGATTGGGGTACAATTGATTTTGTTATTTTCAGTAAAGATGTTATCAACCTCATTGATTCAAACACGCTACTGGTTTATGGGAATAATTATCAGAAAGAAGGTTTTACACGCTTTGTCAATATTGGCCAATCTGATATTCAGGGTTTAGAAATGTACTTGGATCTATTCCTCTCAGACAAATTAAGTGGAGACATAGCCTACACCATGATGACGGCAAAGGGATCTTCCTCCTATAGTCTTGAAGGATTATGGAGAAATTTCGAAGTTACGACGAGAGGAACCGAACTCTATCCATTGAGCTGGGATCAGCGTCATACTTTGGATGCTAATCTTGAATTCTCATTTAATACATGGCTCTCTTCTGTCGTAAGCCTACACTACAATTCAGGATTACCATATACACTCGACAAGGGTGAGTATACCGTACCCAATGGCGAAAGAATGAAATCAACTCATGATGTAGACCTGCGAATTAATGGATTATGGAAAGTTGGTGACCAAAGATTGTTAAAAGCTTTCCTTGAAGTCACAAATATACTAGACCAGCAAAACGTTCTTTGGGTTGATTCAAATGGGTTCGCGGGCGGAATACTCAGTGATCCAGGAGCATATGATCTGGGTCGTCGATTTAGAGCGGGAGTTGGGTTTGAGTTTTAAAGTTTTATGGAATATCCCACTCATTTATTCGTGCTATGGGGACGAACTCCCATTCATACAAAAATCTAATTCAAAATAAGTTTCTCCATTATCAGGGATATAAACCGCTTGTGAAATTCCTGTATAATAACCTTTTATTGCTATAAACCTGTATGCACCTGCATAGAGATTCCTAAATTGAAAATTACCAATTGAGTTAGTAATCTCAGTTTGGACTCCCAAAACACCTCCGTTTTCTATCTCCGTTGGCCTTAAGCTTAACTGAACTTCTGACAGATTGACCGCGTCAGAACAGCGTGTTATGTTGCCATCAAAAACAAGATTTGGGGGAGCAGGAATGATAATATCATACTCTCTATCTGAATATTGCATCATGACAATACTTTTAGAAAACTTTGATACACCCTCTCGTGTTGCTTCTATCCTGTACTGGCCTCTATAGAGGCTGTCTATTTGAAAGTATCCATTATTGTCAGCAGTGGAGAGCCTTTGATCGACCCAATCGCCTTGAATTAAAATTTCCATGACAACACTTACGGATGAAAATGGTACGACTGAGTTGTCAAGGGCATAAATTACTTGACCTGAAATCGTATAATACGGATGCTCGACAGGATCAATAGGTATGTCCTGCTCAGGTCCGAAACAATCTATCAAGATTAGTGGAATAGAACATATAATCGCACTAATAAAGTGCCTTGGCTTCGACGAATGAAGAAAACTATAGTGAGATTCAACATGATCTCCGTTATAATAATGCACTCTGGTCACAGTCGGCTAATTCTATCTTGTGAGTTTAATTGGTTAGAAATTTAAAATTTATGCTCTGGTATCAATGGGCATACCTGTAATTTGTGTATATATTCATAAACTCGAATCAGGAGCACTAATGACGGCGTTGGCAAGATCATAAAATTGTGTCCACCCGTTCTGGGGTGGTTAGCTTAGTGCCATATCTCTGAAGGTAAAATCTCACACCCCATGCTGTTGTAAAGAGTAGCCAAAAGCCAATAGTATTGAAACTCTATCTACAATTATACACCTAGTGCAAAATTGTGGACAACCATACTAGCTCCAGTGACATACCAGCTCCAATAATGATGACCGACACCGTTAGTTGCATGGAAATAATACGTACCAGCAGAAGCTCCCGACATATTTATTGAATAGTCTCCATTAGTTCCCGTTGTGGTACTAAAATCTTCAGGTCTAGTGATTTCTATGCTAATCCCAGATTCAGCAGGCAATGTGCATTTGCCTTTAATCCCATTTAGGGCTGCAAATAATTGTGTTGTAAGCAATAATATTGCAACAACCATAATCATGCTAACAAGAATACGTCTCATAATACTTACCCCCTTATTAGATTAAATTTATGTACGTTGAAAATATATAAATATAGGCTTGTTGTCAATCATGTTATGTACCATTGGTTTCACTTGCGACGATCTTGCATACAATATTTTTACAGAATAGAAATACTCAGAAACCTAACAAATTAGGATAGACATGACCCCATAGTACCACAACTCTCAAAAGAAGCAGAAGATGGGTCATTTCTATTCTGGTGTTCGATAAGGCGCGGTTGTTATAAGGGGATTGATAAGAAGTCATTGTTTATCATGAAGTTAGTTTCAGTAATAATCACGACCAGTTCTCAATTATCGCTGGAAATATGATACTTTAATCACAAATAACAAGAATTACGGTGTGTCTTTGGTCATCATACGCTTCCTTAGATTTCATTTTCCTGCTCCATGCGGGATATGGAAACGTATATTAGCCTGTTAATGTCTTAAGGTGAAACCGGAGAACTGCTCTTCCGCCGCGGAGCGGCTTACTTGAACAACGGTTTAGAGCGGATCCACCCAAAGGGAACGGTTTTCGGAAATCTTGTCGCAGAATACAATGTATTTAAAGAAGAATAAATTGTCAGGAAGCTGCTCAAGCGCGGGACATTAGGTAAACAAAAAATATTCTATTGTATTACGTTGTGTTCTTTTGTATTCTATTGCTGTATTTGTGAAGAATTTAACAGGTGAGGTGAAACATGTCTAAAACCGTAACCCTTAGATTGAAAGAAGATACCTATCTAAAATTTCAGAAATTGGCCAAACAAGATAATCGCCCGCTATCAAATTTTATTGAAACTGCTGCCCTCAGATTTATCGATGAGTCAGAATATATTGACAGTTTTGAGATGGCTGAGATTGAACAAAATGAGGATTTGAACACGAGTATCAATCGTGGTCTGGATGATGCAAATTCTGAAAGAGGCCGTTTTGTCTGAATTTCGAATATTCGAAACAGATGAATTCATAAAAAAGCTAGGGAAAATGTCTCCAACTGATGCATCACGCATTGCATCGAAATTGAAAACCTATGTGTACCCTCAATTAAGAAAAGACCCATTCTTGGGAGCAAATATCAAAAAGTTGAGAGACTATAAACCAAGCACTTGGAGATACAGGATTAATAAATTCAGACTCTTTTATTCCGTGGATATTGACAAGCATATTGTTTTTGTCTTAACTATCGATTTTAGGAAGAATGCATATCGGTAATTGGTTAAAATTGTCGCCTGACAAGCTGCTGCGGACTCACCAAAAGGGATTGGTTGGCTGAAATGATGTCGCAGGATACAGTGTAAATGCAAAAGGATAACTCATACAGAAGCCGCTCAAGCGCTGGACGTTATCGAGACATGATGACTATTTTGAGATCATTAGTATACGGTTTGATAATCTTTAGTTCACTTATAGTTGGGCAAGAAAAATTGGACAATGAATTACCATCAGATTACTGGGAAGCGATCAATAGAAGTATTATGGACTCATTGGGGCTTGGATCATTACACAGACATAGTCTTGTTGGAATAGATACAGATATTACTCCAAGACCCATTCACGGAGGAGACTCCCTTTTGATATACTTTTCCTCTCAGGATGATGTATGGGAGAGTGGGATTAATGGAATTGTGCGATTCTCGTTTAAAGTCGAAATCGAAGGCATTGCTGGAGAAGTGGAGCTAATCTCAAATGAGACAAACATAAATAACAATAGGTTACGATCAATTCTTGAAGAATTAATAGCAAATTCGGAGTGGATTCCATATCGACACTATGATGGGCAGAGTCCAGAGTATAAGGAGTATGCAATTAGAACCACACTGAAAATATATTTTAACAGGTACGAGAGAAGAGTCTATTGGCCTTAAAGCAGCTCGCTAACAAGCTTAGAGCGGACTCACACAAATTGATTGGTTTGCGAGAATATGGTGGAGGGATCCAGTGTTTGTACAAAGAGATAAATCGTCCGGAAGCCGCTCAAGTTTAGGACGTTACACATACTATTGTTGACACGTATTACGACACGTATTACATTGTGACATAGGAGGTGAAAAATGATAACATTAAGACTAAATCCAACACTTGAAAAAACTGTCCAAAAAACGGCTGATGCATTTGGTATCACTAAATCTGAATTGGTTCGAGAAAGCATCATGAAATATCTCGAAACTTTAAAAAAACCATCCGCATGGGAACTGGGAGCAGACCTATTTGGTCAACATGCAAGTCGGGATGGACTTCGTTCAAAGAATCGTAAAGACTTAATTCGTCAGAAAATCCAAAAAAAGTCTACATGAACCGGACTCTCATGGACTCGGGGCCAATGATTGCTCTTTTCGACAGTAGCGATCAATATCATTCTACTGCCAAAGATTTTATTGAATCAAATACTTCGGAACTACTGACATCTCTAGCGTCAGTGACAGAAACTATGTACATGTTGGACTTTAACAAGAATGCCCAACTAGATTTCCTGGAATGGTTATTACGAGGAGCGGTTCAGATTGTTGATATCGGTATTGATGATCTTGATCGTATCAAAGTATTGTTGAAAAAGTATCAAGATTTACCAATGGATTTTGCTGATGCATGTCTCGTGTACATTGGGGAGAAATTTAACATCAACGAAGTAGCTACTATTGATCGGGACTTTAGTATTTACCGATTACATGACCGAATTCCTTTTCGGATGAAGCTAAAATAGAGAGACAATGACCCAGGTAAGCCGGTGTGTAACACCTTTTAAAAGGTATAAGTCAATAATTATAAAGGATCCTGCCTAATAAAAATCATTGCTCCGTTCTTTCTCAATTTTAGCACAACTACCCTGACATTTACCCTATCTATCGCAGGGGACGTCAGCCCAAGAGCATGACGTCCAAACACATTTCAGGACTTGGTCTATGGTTCTGGGTTCTATCGTTGAGAGTTGTCAAGCCACTTAAAAACATTTAACCGCAGTGAGTACAGAGGTTTTTTAGAGCCATTGAAAGCTCGAAGTGCAGGACGCCAAAAATTTAAATTGCAATTAGCGAAATTGGCGCAATTCGCGGTTCCAGCAATCCGTGGCTTCCCAAAATAGGTCAAACATAGAACCCCATCTGCAAACCCCAATTAGTGAAATTCGCGCAATTCGCGGTTCCGAAAGCCACAATAAAGTCTAAATTTCAAGCCATGTTGAAATTAATAATTATGAAAGCCATAAACAGATGAATCCCGTAGTACTGATCGTTCTTGATGGTGTCGGTTACACCGAAAAAACCGAAGGTAATGCCGTTCTGGCAGCCAGGACGCCCACCCTTGATCAAATCCGCAAGACCTATCCCCGCAGCATATTGGGAGCATCGGGTGAATCGGTTGGTTTACCGGCTGGTTTTCAAGGTTCCAGTGAAGTCGGCCATTTAAGCATGGGCGCCGGTCGCGTTGTGATCCAGGAACTGAAAAGGATCAATGATCAACTGGAAAGTGGTGAAATATATAAGGGAGACCTGTGGCAATCCATGATGCAACAGTGGCGGGAAAAGCAGTCAACCTTGCATTTGCTGGGCTTGCTTCAAAATGAGGGCGTTCATGCTCACTATGATCATCTATTTAAATTCATTCACCAGGCGGCTAAAGAAAATCCAGATGGAAAAATTGTAGTACACCCCTTCCTGGATGGTCGTGATACACCACCCCGGAGTGCCCTGGAGCACCTGAGCAAGCTGGAAAATGTCATCGATACGATTCCTGCTGTCAGTATTGGGTCCCTTATGGGTCGCTATTATAGTATGGATCGAGCCAAAATGTGGGCGCTCACAGATCAGGCTTATGACGGCCTGGTTTTTGGCACGGGGCGACCAATGGTTTCTGCCAAAGAGGCGATCATGTCCTCCTGGAAAACAGACAAAACACCCTCTGGTGAAACAATGTTTGATGAATACATCCCGCCCTTTATCATGCAGGGTTATCATGGCATCAAAGCTGGTGATGTAGTCCTCCATACCAACTATCGCCAGGATCGTGCCACCCAATTAACCAAAGCTTTTGTTGAAGATGACTATCCGGGTAGCAAAAAAGAGCGTTTGGATATCATGTATGTTGGCATGACCAGCTATTATGATGGTTTTGAGCAATTTCTGTTGGTTGATGTCGCTCAAAACGATACCGAACCGCCAGTCACTGTTGGGAGGCTGATCTCAGAAGCCGGATTATGCCAACTACGCTTGGCAGAGACCCAAAAATTCCCACACGTCACCAGCTTTTTTAATGGCAAGTTGACCACACCTTATAAAAATGAAGATCGCATTGAGCTTAAAGGACGTTTTGATCCCGCCAGCTTTGCTGATCATCCCGAAATGGAAGCTTACCGCGTTACAGAAACCTTTCTGGAACAATTGGCTGCCGACAAATACGCATTTATAATGATGAATTATGCCAATGGCGATATGGTAGGTCATACTGGAAATTTTGATGCCGGAGTAAAGGCGGTTGAAATTCTTGATGAATGTCTGGGTCAAATCATCCCAGCGATCCTGGAGCAGGGTGGACAGATTCTCCTGACTGCAGATCATGGTAATGTGGACCAGATGATCGACTATGAGACAGGGGCTGTCAGGACCAGTCACAGTCTGAATCCGGTGGAATTGTTCTATATCGCCTCTAAATCAAAAGTGGATATCAAGTTGTCTGATGGTGTATTATCTGATATTGGCGTGACCATTCTTGGTCTTCTAGGGCTTGATATCCCAACCGAGATGAATGCAAAGAATTTGATTGAACGGTAGAAAAAGTATGGGCAATGTGACCGGGTACTAAAAGCCACAAATATTTAACAAATAGAAATTGACAGGATAGAACAAGAGGTGCCAAATGAAAGCAATTAAAATTGTATTACTAATCGCATTAACAGCCCTGGTAATGGTCTCATGTAAAACGGCTGAAGTGACAGAGGTCGTTTTTTTGAAACATAATCTGGAATTTTCACTAAATGTCGAAAATCATCGCGCAACCTTTGTTGATTCAGGCCTAATGAATGTAAGTGCAGGGGTTAATGTTCTATATTTGCCACCTAATGCAAAAATTGATGACATATCCATTAATGGTGCCAGTCTTGAATTTGAAACCCTGGACTCAACCGGATTAAGTGACCTAAAACCTGAATTTGCAGCAAAGTTTGAAGCATTAGACCTTCCAGAAGACGCATTATGGGTGCTTTTTGACCAAAAAGAACCATTGAAGGCAAGCTTTTACATCTCCTATTCTGCTGTATTTGAAGCAGATGTGGCTGAAGCAAAATTTTCCAACCAGAATGTTGGTCGAGAGATCACCGGAACCATTATTGAAAAAGGAGCCTATTTCAGTCCCAGCTCTTTTTACTACCCCAGGGGAAATGATGGTCTTATGCGTTTTGAAGTGACTGCCACCATTCCAGCCAACTGGGAATCTATTGCTGACGGTAATAGCATCGCCAGTGTGAATATGGGAACAACCAAAAGACAAAGTTGGCAGAACCCCTATGAATCAGACGGCTTGATGTTCATGGCGGCTCCTTTTGTGGTCAAACAGATGCAGGCAGGTGAAATAGATGTGTTTTGCTATTTCTTTGAAGAAGATACCAGTCTCTTTGAGACCTACTTACCGGCAACAGCCAACTATGTAAAGAGGTATTCAGATCTCATTGGTTCTTATCCCTATAAACGTTTTACGGTGGCGGAAAACTTTTTTCCTACCGGATATGGGATGCCGGCCTGGACCCTGCTGGGTCAACAGGTGATTCGTCTCCCATTTATTGTGATGAGCTCCCTGGGGCATGAGGTGCTCCACAATTGGTGGGGCAATAGTATTTATGTAGATTATGAAAAGGGCAACTGGTGTGAAGGATTAACTGTTTATGGTGCAGATTACCGTTATAAACTTGATCGCAGTCCAGCCAGCGCCCGGGATTACCGCAAAGATATCCTGAAAGCCTATAAAAACTATGTAACACCGGAGAATGAGTTTCCAGTTCGGGAATTTGTTGCCCGTCACAATGCTGAAAGCCGCACCATCGGGTATAACAAGGCCATGATGATCTTTCACATGATCGAGGAACGGATCGGCACAGAAGACTTTATCCAGGCCTGGCGGGATGTGTATGCTGGTCACAAAGGTGAAAAAGTAACCTGGGAACAGTGGATCACTGCTTATGAGAAAGCTTCCGGGGAAGATCTCAGTTTCGTCATCCCCCAGTGGGTGGATCAGGTGGGTGCAGCTCGCATCAGTGTTGAATTACTGGAATCAGAAGTAAAAGCTGGCCAGACCAGAGTAAAATTCAAGGTCACCCAAACCGATGATATCTATAATATCAGTTTTCCGATAAAATTCAGTGGCATTGAAGGTCAGAGTGGGACAGTCGGACTTTCCGGGAAAGAAGCCGTGTTTGAGTTTACTGTTGCAGGAGAGGCGACGGCTTTTGAGCTGGATCCGGACTATAATATTTTCCGTCATCTTTATCCAGAAGAAATCGAACCCACGGTTGCAGCAGCTTTGGGGGCTTCCGAAAAACATTTTGTCTATTATGCCGATGATGAACAGTCCGTTCTTAAAACTTTTGGCGATAACCTGACCGAAGGGGATGTCACACCTGAATTCGGCACCATCAGCATGGGCCCGGAAGGTGGCTATGCCATCATTGCTCTAAATCCCACAGATCTGCCAGTCGGATTGTCTCAACAAATTGAGGTATCTGAAACCAGCATCACCATTAAAGGGACTGAATATCCCCGGACAGGACACACTTTTGTCTTAAGTGCTGAAGAAAATGAAATCTTTGCCAAACTGCTTATCGTGATCTCTGAAGATCTTGGATCATTACCTCGTCTGGGACAATTAGTACCCCATTATGGGAAATATTCCTACCTGGTTTTCAAGGGTCCCCGTAATATTGCCAAGGGTCAATGGCCAGCTTTAACCAGTCCGTTGCGAGTTGAACTGTAAAGGAGAGCGGGCGTTTAAGTCAGTCGGGCTATCTGTGATTTTGAGATGAAACAGCGCTATTGCAACGAAACAGACAACGTGATAACGACGGCAAAAGGGCATAGAATATATTTTTCTCAAACATATTGAAGCGCTTGTGAGTCATTGATTTAGAGTATATTATCGCTTAAAAACTAATTTAACGGGAGGTGTTTTATGAAAAGAAACGTTACTCTATGGATAATTGTTATATCACTTATGACCATTGGTCTATCATTCGGCCAGGTATTTACAGAAGATTTTGAAGATGCAGATGTCAGTGACTGGCAGCAGTATCGGCTCAATGAGGAAATGATCCAGGCAGTCGATATGTCAACGGCTCCCCTGGAACTGTTGGAGGGCGGCTCCAAGATCGGCTATATCCAGGATATTGATGTGAGCTATAATGGAGTGGCAATTTTACTTACCGGAGAGGTAATGGATGCAAACTATACAGTTGAGGCTGATGTTTACGTCTATGAAAACGCTACAATGTCTGCCTACACTGGTTTGGTTGCCTATGCTGATTCAGCTCGCCAGGGTCCTTTTTCCCATGGTTACTACGTAAAATTAGTTGCTGATTTTGATGGCAGTAACCGCTTCCGCCTGTACAATAATCAGCTGGACATGAGCACCTTCGGCTATACGTTTCACCACAGTATCAATGCTGATATCGTGGACAAGACCGAGGGTTGGCACCATATGCAGATTGATGTGGCCACTAATTCGGCTGACAGCAGTGTCTCATATCATTGCGTTTATGACGAAGTGGATCTGGGAACCTTTGTTGATGATACCGACAGGCATACCTATGCCGGTCATCCCGGAGTCTTTTCCTTTCAACAAAATGGGGTAGATGGTTTGGCTGGATATTTTGATAATTTTGTGGTGACACCAGCTGGTGGAGCAGCACTTGATGAAACTGCCAACCGCCCGGTTAGCATGACCCTTGATCAGAATTATCCAAATCCCTTTAACCCCACCACCACCATATCATTTGATATCAGCGAAGGTGGACAGGCGACCCTGCAAGTCATTAATCTAAAGGGTGAGCTGGTTCAGACACTGGCCAATGGATATATTCAATCCGGCAATTACCAGTTGATCTGGGATGGCACCGATAGTCAGGGGCAATCAGTTGTGGCAGGTGCTTATGTCGTAGTACTTAGCCGTGGTAGTGAGCAGCTCAGTCGCAGCATGCTTATGATCAAATAATCAAGGTTTACCTAAAAGGCCATTTCCGCTCATTGGAAATGGCCTTACTCCAGAGTATGCAAAAAAACATAACATATCTTCTTTTGATCACCCTGCTCACTGGCAGCATTTTCGCTGGCGTGGGAGGGAAGCTGGCCGGTAATATTCATTCTGTTGATGGTGAAGCCATGCCGGGTGTAAATGTATTGATTAACGGAACCCTTTTAGGAACAGCATCTGACCCAAATGGTGAATACTTCATCATCAACGTGCCGCCTGGAACCTATACCGTTAAATTTCAGATGATCGGTTATAAGATTGCCGTATATCAGGAAGTTCGGGTAATTTCAGATTTTACAACCCGCCTTAACAGTATCCTGGAACCAGTTGCTCTGGATGCCGAGGAAGAAGTCATTGTCACCGCGACCAGACCGTTGATCCAAAGAGATGCAACGGCCACTATCAGGGTAATCAGTGCTGACGATATCGTTGCTATGCCCGTCGATAAATTTAAAGATATATTGGCAACCCAAGCAGGATTCACCACTGATGAAAGCGGCGGGATCCATGTTCGTGGAGGGCGCACCAAAGAAATCCTTTATATGGTGGATGGTGTGATCGTACGAGATCCTTTGGAAGGCGACTTTAATGGGACAGTAAATCAGAATGCGATCCAGGAGATGACCGTTATCAGCGGAACTTTCAATGCAGAATATGGCCAGGCCATGTCGTCTGTGGTGAATATTGTGACCAAAGAGGGCGGCACGGATTTTAATGGACGGCTTGATTACACTTCGGACCAACTGAATCCATCATCTTATCACAGCCCCGGCGCTTTTGAGTATATTGACCCGGAATACGCAGATGTTGACCCGAACTTTGTGTATGTGGATCTAAAGGACTCGCTATTCTACTATTATAGCAGCACCCCAAAAGCTTTCTATCCCAGGACGATCATTCCTCTGCTGGAATTACCCATATCAGGTCGAGCCAGTGTGAGTTTTGGAGGACCCTTGTATTCTGGGGTATCATACTTTGCCTCAGCCTATTACAGCACTGCAGATAGTCCACTCATGCACGGCATTGATATCAATCAGGATGTCCAGCTGAAACTGAGCAGTCGCCTGACCAGCCACCTGAAACTCACAGGACATTTGCATAGTTCAAATCGCCTGTATCAGAACTATTCCCACAGCTGGAAATATCGTCCCCACTACAACGTCCACACCCTTAAAGCCAATGATCGCCTGTCTTTATCCATGACCCACACCCTGTCAGAAGCCTGGTTTTATAATATTCATCTATCTACGCTTGCTACAGGAACCAAAACAGGTGTTCGTGATCTTTTACCTGAAGATTACAGTAAACCAACCCGGGATAACTTTAGCTTCTATGATTCCGGGACCAGGGGCTCCTATACAGATAACCGAAGTGTAACCAGAAGTGTAAACCTGAACACCACCTACAACGCGAACCGTTATCATCTAATAAAGACAGGGTTGACCTATACCGCCCATGATCTGAACATATATTCTGAAGCGGATCCCTGGCAGGGCGGTACCCAGTTCAAAGATGACACGACCTTTAGCCCGATAGAGTACTCATTTTTCATCCAGGATAAGATTGAACTGAGTTATCTGATCATTAATCTGGGCTTGCGTTATGATCACATAGACCCCAAGGTCGGAATGTGGGAAGATATTTCACGCTTCGCTGTTTGGGATTCAAGCCTGCAAAACTGGATGAAAGCCCCGGTGATCTCTTCACCTGCCGAAGCCAAATGGAGTCCTCGTGTCGGCCTGGCTTATCCGGTAACCGAGCATACAGTATTTCACTTTTCCTACGGCCATTTTTTCCAGTCTCCCAGTTTTAATTCCATGACCTATAATGCTGAGCAGGACATAACCGCCGCATTGCCCCTGGTTGGAAATGGTGGAGTAAAACCACAAAAGACCGTCGCCTTTGAAGTTGGTGTTAAACAAGCATTGTCGCCCATCACTCGCTTGACAGCCACCGTTTGGTCAAAAGATATCAGGGACTTGTTATCCACTCAATATTTTCGGATCATATCCATTCCAGCAGTGATCTACACCAATACCGATTATGCCAGTGTCAAAGGCATCGATATTAGTCTGGATCGTCAATTCGGTGGTCATTTTGGTGCAAATATCAGTTACACCCTATCAGGTGCCCGGGGAAATAATTCCAGCCCAACAGCAGGCTATTTTTCGGCCTATGCCCAAGAAGAAGTGCCCCACAAAGAGTACTACCTGGACTTTGACCAGCGTCATGATCTAGCTCTTAATTTATCCATGAGAACCGGTCCCAGCCCCAGGCAAGCATCATTAAGAGAAAAACTATTCTCAGGCTTAAATGCGGATCTGCTGCTGAATGTTGCCAGCGGCTTACCCTACACACCCTATGTGGATCCTTCCATCCGGGTGGATGTGAATTCGGCTAGAAAACCCTGGACCTATAGTTTGGATCTTCGAATTAAAAAACAACTCGAGTTGGGTTCGATAAAACCAGCCCTTTTCCTGGAAGCTAAGAACCTGACAAACCATGAAAATGTATTATATGTTAACAGCCGTACCGGCAATCCCTTTGACCAGGGCTTGTCAGGATTGGTTGGCGGGGGCAATGATATGAACCTTAATCCCGCGAAACTGGGTCCGGGTCGTTCTCTTAAACTCGGATTAAGTGTAGGTTGGTAATGAAACAGATCGTTCAAATATTGTTTATCCTCCTGATATTGGCAATCGGGTCCTATGCAGATGATTGTATCAGGTGTCACTCCACTACGGAGCTAGCCTCTTTAAGTAAATCCAGTGGGATTTTTCAAAAAGCAGTTGGGGTCATGGATAAAGGGCAGATCCAGAATAATACTGGAAATTTTGGAGTGCTTTCCAGTTTTCACGTCTACTTCACCAATGCCCTGCACTGGCCGGCTCAAGCTGATTATGTCCGCCAATACTGCTTTGGACTGGGTTTTATGGTGGGTATCGATGAAAATAATGTTCTGGAAACTGAAACTCAAAGTCAATCCAAGATAACCGATTGGCTTCCTCCAGATGATGCCAGATTGGTTGAATTTTCCGGCGATATTGTGGCAGAATCAGACGATACGCCCTTTATGGCCAGCAGCGATCTGATCAACACCTGGCCGGATATTGGCTGGCCTGGATATTTTCGTGTGGATGTAAATACGTTAACAGATGAACAATTGCTAACCCATCCTGACGCACTGACCCTACCCTATGCACCCAACCAGTTCAGTTCGGATCGAGACCTCTTTTGCACCTATAATGATGCTTCTAATGAGGCTGGAGCAAGTGGTATCACCGTGGAGCAAACTGCCTATTCCTACGGTCGGCCCTATGCTGAGGATTTTATCTTCTGGGACCTGAAGGTCTTCAATGATGGCAACCAGGATCTGGAAAATATATATGTTGGTCTTTATGCCAAATTCAGGCCTGATTTTGACAATCATGATTATGTGAACTTTATAGATAGTGATGCTGACGGCATCAAGGATCTGATCTATATCTATGACCTGGATAATGTTGCCAGCGGGGCCTGGATGGGAACTGATGATCCGCTGGGCATGGTGGGACTAAGGGTTTTTGATACACCAGGACAGATCGGCATTACGGATTTCCATCACTTTTCGCATGAAGTTGCTCCAACAACGGATCAACAAATGTGGGCCATTATGGCCAGTAATAGATCAAGCGATTCACTAATTGACCCCAATTATTATTTTCATGGAGTCGATCCCCGTATCGATTATACTGGAACTGATTCTCTGGCGCATTATTACCCGGAATACTCTTTCGGGGGTGATGATAAACGGGTTGGTGGAGCAGTCGACTATATCATTTCATGCGGTCCATTTGACCTGCCGGTTGACTCAATGACCACAATCTCTTTTGGTTTGATTATGGGAGATGCCGGTACGGTAACCAATTTTCCAGACACCACGGATCTGATGCAAAACGTAAGAACTGCTCAGGACATGTACCGTCTTTATTTTCAGGGAGCGGGACCACCAGACCCCCCAACTGTCCATGCTGTAGCCGGTGACCAGCGAGTCAGTCTATATTGGGATGCAAAAGCAGAGACTTCTCAGGATGTTTGGACCGGTGCTGTAGATTTTGAAGGTTATCGGATCTTTCGCAGTACGGATGCCGGTTTAACCTGGGGTGATCCCATTACTGATGTTTATGGTAACGAAGTAGGCTATCATCCAATTGCCCAGTTCGATTATTCGGCAGAGGAAGATATTGCTCGTTATGGTGTGGATGTCTCTGGTGCTGACCCCGCTTTTCCGCAAAACCTGGGTGATAACACCGGATTGGTTCATACTTTTGTGGATTCCAATTTGGTTAATGGTGTGGAATATTGGTATTCGGTTTCAGCTTATGATAAGGGAGACCGATCCGATCCGGCCGAGTTGGTACCATCATATATGAATGCACCGGGTCAGTCCTGGTATGAAATTCACACAGTAAAAGCAACACCAGGTAAAATAGCCAGTGACCTGTATTACGGATCAAATACCGAGTTGGAAGCCGAGGGCGGTGTTTGTGGCGCCACCGTGCGTTTGGAATTTGAGAACACAGCTGAATTGCTTGACCATGATTATGAGCTAAGTTTTGATTTTGTTCCCTATGTAGATGAGTTTGGAGATGATCATCTTGGCATGGGTGCTGTGTTGGTGGATCTGACGGCTGCCGATACGCTGGTGAACCGACTCCGCATCGGAAATGACACAGACACAAATACCGTTATTCAAGCAGGCTTCATTTTATACCTGGAAGATGCCACAAAAGGGGTGCTCTCCATGAACTGGACCAAGGTTGCCGGGGATACCTGCACCTTTGATTGGCGTACTGAAAGTAAATATCCCAACCTGGTTCCTTCTGGACAGGCCTTCGGAGATATTGTTGAAAGTTTTGATGATTGGCGGATAACGGTAGACTACAATGGGGGTGTTGATGCACTCTGGTATGATGCTTTTTGGGGTGAGTATAGTGATCTGACCCAATTTCTGCCCCTCAAAGTAGAAGTGGTGACCGATCCAGATCATCCGCTTGATGTTACTGAAAATATCGTTCTATGTGACTTCAATCATTCGCTAACAGATGACAATGAAGCGCGGCCCTGGTTTTATAGTCCCCATGGTTGGGATCTGGAACCAGGAGGTAAAGGATACTTGCCAGGCAGCCCCGGCTGGTATGAGAAACATGTGGACATGCTTATTCTGGAAAAAATAGATACAAACCCGGTCACAGGTGATACCATTCCCAACTATCTGTATTTGCTCACGAATAACAAACCGGATATTTCCATCAATGTAGACATGGAAACGGATACCGTTGTGGCTGCTGGACCAACCGATGGCGATGAATTCACGATTATTACCGCCAAGCCTTTTCGTCCCGGAATCACTTATCGGTTCAATCCACTCCAACAGGTGGAAATGGCAGCCGATCGTTCAATTAACTCACTGGGAGATCTTATTGTAGTACCCGACCCCTACGTCGTGACCAATGCCTGGGAGACCAATGAGTTTGGGAAGCGACTGATGTTCTCCAACCTGCCATCTGTGTGCACCATCAATATTTACACCATTCTTGGTGAACACGTCGATACAGTTGAACACGGTGGTGCTGGTCAAACCAGTGCCGGCTATGCCTTCTGGGATATGCGTACCCGTAATGAACAGTTCATTGCACCGGGAGTCTATCTCTATCATGCTGAAACTCCAGATGGTGATGAGACCCTGGGAAGATTTCTGGTGATCAAATGAGACAAGTGATCCTCATCCTTGGTTTAGTCACTTTGCTTCAAGCCGGCTTTGATAAGGTGGCCACCACAGCGGCACCCTTTCTTAAAATGGGTGTAGGTGCCCGCTCTATGGCCATGGGAGGCGGTTTTGTTGCGCTTTCTGATGACGCCTCGGCCCTGTATTGGAATCCGGCCGGGATGACCAGTTCACCGGTTGTTTCAGCGATTGCCAGCCACAATAATTGGTTATTGGATATTACCCATGACTATGTAGGGGTAATCATACCTGGTCGCAGTAATGAAAGTTTTGGCATCTCATTTACCAGCTTGACCATGGGTGATCAACCCGTACGAACTTTGGAGAATCCTGATGGTACAGGTCTGAACTATAGCGTAATGGATCTGGCCATTAGTGCGGGCTATGCTCGTCAGATTACCGATCGATTATCTTTTGGGATAAGTGGCAAATTAATCCAGTTAGCCGCTCACAATGAAAGTGCCCAGACCATGGCTCTGGATATTGGATCGATCCTGCGTACAGATTTTCACGGACTCAAGATCGGGATGGCCTTAAGCAATTTTGGCGGTGATATTCGGTTTAGCGGACGTGATCTCATCATCAATGCTGATATCGATGAAAATATCAACGGAAATTATGAATCGGATGTTGATCTCCGCACCGAAGACTGGCCCCTGCCGTTAATGATCCGTATCGGAATCAGTATGGATCTGATCGGAACAGGTGAAGCCATGTTCTTAAATGAGTTTTCACGCCTGACCCTGGCAATCGATGCCGATCATCCCAATGATGGTCCGGAGCATTTGAATATTGGTGCCGAATTTGCCGTTCGTGAGTTGGTTTATCTGCGTGGTGGATATCGTCATAACTATGACCAGGAAAGCTGGACCATGGGAGCCGGTGTTAGACTTGATCTCACCGGACTGGGCCAGGTAAGCTTGGATTATGCCGTAAAACCCATGTCTGCTTTCGGCAACACCTCCATCCTTTCCATCGAATTCCGGAAGTAAAAAACAGAGCTACTTATGACCACTATAAATAGTGGTAACCCCAAAAGTCAGATCCCGATGTTTCACGCGTTCAAAACCTTCACTGGTCAACAGAGTCTTAAAATCTGCCCGATCCGGGAAATGACGCACTGATTCAGGTAAATAGGTATAGGCCGATCTGCTGGACATCATCCCAGCCAGTTTTGGGAGGATATGATCAAAATAGAAACGATACAGGCGACCAAAGAACCATCCTTCTGGTTCTGCAAATTCCAAAATCGAGACGCGTCCACCAGGCTTTAAAACACGATAAAACTCGCTTAAAGCAGAGCTGATCGTCCCCACATTACGGATACCGTAAGAAATACTCAAAGCATCAAAAGTATTGTCCTGAAACGGTAGTTTTTCAGCATCACCCTGGACTACCTCAAACTTGTCATTTAAGCCTCGGTCCCTGATCTTCTTGTTGGCCAACTCCAGCATGTTGAATGAAAAGTCCAGACCAATCACGTGGATATCAGCAGCTTTTAAAGCCGAAAACCCCTGGTCTCCAGTTCCGCAAGCCACATCGAGTAGAAAATGTCCGTCCTGCAAATCCAACGCTTTTACAGATTGTTTGCGCCAGTATAGGTCAAGACCAAGACTGAGAAAATGGTTCAGGAAATCATAGCGCTTGGCGATTCCGTCAAACATTTCCTGTACCTGACCCTTTTTGTCATCACCACTATGTAAAAATTCTGAATCCGGCATATCAATCCTTTATTAATTCATCCGGGACAATTTCATAAGGAGCCATCCTTTTCCAAGGGAATAAGCTTCAATAAGCTCTGCCTTTGCCGTTTTGAAGCAGCCAATCTCAGGTTAATTTCTCAACCAGATGTAGGCGAGATCAATTGGATCTTCCTCGGTTGAATAATATTTCCAACCACGCTCTCTCTGCGGCGTTGCGGTCTCTGCAAGAGAGGCTTTTAAGGCCGCCAAAAGGGTTCTCATGAAAAAACTATCTATCCTGCTGCTAAGCACCCAGCTTTTGCTTTTAACCTGCACCACCGGCCCGGTCAAAGATGATGCTCATGATTATTCAAAGATGGACCGAGCGACCCGGAAAGCCTATCAACGGGTTGACCAATTTCTGCAAAAAGCGATCAAACTCCAGGATCCGGTTGAGATCATCAAACACACCCGCATTGACAGCATTCTCATCGATAAACGATCCAGACGATTAGATATTTATCTAAACAATTGGCTGGCTGCGTTGCCTCTACGTGAAGCAAACACAGCCCTGATCTATGCCGGAATCAAGACCACTCTCGGTCGGAAGTTTAAAAAATACTCAGTTACCATTTTCTCTGGCGAGCAACCCATTGAACAACTTATCCCTAATTTTTACCGAAAAGCCCTAACTGATTATGATCACGCCCGCATGCCAGAGAAGACAGTCAGCTCCCCCTCTTTAGTACGCAACCTAAGCGATCCCTGGAAGATAAACAGGGGTCTTGATGGCCGCCATATTGCATTGTGGCCCAGTCATGGCTGGTATTATGAACAGAAACTGGACCGTTGGGAATGGCAGCGAGCCCGGGTTTTTCAAACCGTAGAAGACCTGCTGCCCATGGGGTTCACCAATCATTATTTGGTCCCCATGCTGGAAAATGCCGGCGCTCAGGTCTTTTTGCCCAGAGAACGTGATGTGCAGACCAACGAAGTGGTTATTGATAATAATACACGTAAAAATTCAAATTCATATCAGGAATATTCAAACTCAAAAAATGCCGCCTGGCGCACCTCCCGCATACATGGTTTTGGCGTTGGAAAACCGCCCTATACCACAGGAATAAATCCCTTTAAGTCTGGTACAGCCCGACAGATAGCGTCGTCTAAACAACCTGAAGCAGGCGTGCGTTGGATACCGGATATTCCCGAAAAAGGTGATTATGCAGTTTACATCTCCTTTGCTGCATCGGATCAGAATGTGACTGATGCCCACTACACCGTCTATCATAGCGGCGGACAAACTGAATTTCTGGTGAACCAGCAAATGGGCGGTGGCACCTGGATCTATCTGGGGAAATTCAAATTTAAAGCAGGTCAGAATGCCGCTATCGGAAAAGTGGAACTGAGCAATCAAAGTCAGACACCGGATAAATTGGTAACGGCTGATGCTGTTCGTTTTGGAGGTGGCATGGGAAATATCGCTCGTAACGGAAAAGTAAGTGGTCGTCCCCGGTTTACAGAAGCAGCTCGTTATTACCTTCAATATGCCGGCATGCCCGATACCCTGGTCTACAACCTTAATGAAGACCAGAAAGATTATAATGATGATTACCAATGTCGGGGAGAATGGGTAAACTACCTGAAGGGAGCTCCTTTTGGTCCCAATCGAGATCGTTTGGCAACAGGCCTGGGAATCCCCATTGATCTGTCGCTGGGGTTCCACACAGATGCTGGCAGGACCCGTAACGACACGGTTATTGGTACGCTTTCCATCTACAGTACTGAAGATTATAACGATGCCATTGTTTTTCCGAATGGTGTGTCACGTCTGGCAAACCGTGATTTTGCCGACATCCTGCAAACTCAGCTGGTAGATGACATCAGGGCAAAATATGACCCGTCCTGGAATCGGCGCTGGCTCTGGGATAGAGGTTATAGCGAAGCCTTCCGACCCAATGTGCCGGCCGCTTTGCTGGAGCTTTTATCCCACCACAATTTTCTGGATATGAAATTTGGCTTGGATCCGGATTTTCGTTTTCATGCCAGTCGAGCCATTTACAAAGCCATGTTAAAGTTTATTTCAAGCCAGTACCAGCTTAGTTATGTGGTTCAACCCCTGCCGGTTAGTCATTTCCAGGCTACCTTATCCAAAGCGGGACAGGCCGTCTTAAAATGGAAGCCCACCAAAGACCCCTTGGAAGCCACGGCAGTAGCCAGGCAATACATTGTGTATACTCGGGTAGAGGACCAGGAATTTGATAATGGTGTTTTAGCAGCCCATCCAGAGTTTGTTTCGGATAAACTTAAGCCGGGAACTATTTACAGTTTTAAAGTCACGGCTGTTAATGACGGGGGTGAAAGTTTTCCTTCGGAAATTCTGCCGGTCTGTGTCCAGAAAAATGACCAGAACCCTGTTTTGATCGTCAATGGTTTTGACCGAATTGCTGCTCCTGCAACCATTGAAACCGGTGAATATCTTGGCTTTGCCAACTTTATTGATCAGGGAGTTCCAGACAAATACGATCTGGATTACACAGGTACTCAATATGATTTTTTAGCTGATTCACCCTGGTTGGATGATGATGCACCCGGACATGGCGCGAGTTATGCCAATCTGGAAACAACCATTATTCCCGGAAACACATTTGATTTCCCTTTTGTTCACGGACAGTCTATCAGGCAGGCAGGTCACGCCTTTATCTCCACCAGTGATGAAGCAGTTATGGATACTGAAATCGATATCACGGACTATCAATATGTGGATCTGGTGTTGGGAGAAGAAAAACTCACAGCTGGACCAAAACCAGCAGTAAAACCACGTTTTCGAGCCTTTCCGAAAGCCCTGCAGTCAAAACTGACCAACTATTGTTCTTCTGGCGGAAATTTATTCATCAGTGGTGCTCATGTTGGATTTGATCTTTTTGAGAACCGCCAGGACTCGCTGGATATTGAATTTGGCCAAAAGGTTTTAAAATATAGTTTCAGGACAAACCATGCGGTTCAGACTGGAGGGGTTCGGCCTGTGGATCAGACTTTTATGCCACGGACAAATGCTTTTGAATTCAACACAACTTATAACCCTGAAATATATACAGTTGAATCACCTGATGCCATCGAACCGGCTGATTCATCATCAGTCACCCTGCTGCGTTATTCTGAAAATAATACCAGTGCAGCAGTAGGATATAAAGGCAAGACAGACATCATTGTTTTCGGTTTTCCTTTTGAGACGATCATTACCTCAGAGAGTAGAGATCAAGTGATGCAGTCAGTTTTTGGGTATTTTGACAGAAAAAAGTAAAACAGCTACATCCAAGAATTACTGGGATACAGCAGTTCAAAAACAACAGAAAGATACACACATGTTTCAAATCGTGAATTAAAAAGGATTCAAAACTAAATTGACAAATTTCTTAAGAAGCAGGAGCGCTAAGTTTCTCTCGCCATTTTGACAGCGTATATTCAATAAGAAGGTAAAGTGAAAATAAAACACAATAAACATACACAATCGTTAGGCAAAAAAAGCAGGTAAATATGCCGGAGGGGACAAAGGGTTGGTTGTGGCCAGATTTGAACTGAAAATAGTATAACAGATTTCCTTTCATCCCGTAACCAAAAGATCAATATTGGTTCCATGCCCCCCCAAAAAACTATCCAGATCATTGCTAAACCAACCGGGCCCCTGTGTAACCTGGACTGCAACTATTGTTTTTACCTGGAAAAAGAACAGTTGTTTAACCGGGATAAATGCAATGGAAATAAAGACTACATGATGTCCCATGAAGTTCTGGAAGCCTATATTCATCAGCAGCTTGAAACTGAATCCGAAGGAGAAAAACACTTCGTCTGGCAGGGTGGGGAACCAACACTACTGGGTGTGGACTACTTCCGTGAGATTGTAACACTCCAAAAACAATATGCAGGTAGAAATAGAATTAGAAACTCACTCCAAACCAATGGCGTGTTGCTTGATGATACCTGGTGCAAATTTCTGGCGGAACATGACTTTCTGGTGGGTATTTCCATTGACGGACCACGAGAACTCCACGATATGTACCGCATCGACAAAGCCGGCAAGCCAACTTTTGAAAAAGTTATGCAGAGCCTTGAGTTGTTGCAAAAATTTCAGGTCGAATTCAACACCCTCACAACAATCCATGATAAGAATGCCGGCTTCCCACTTGAAATCTATCATTTTCTAAAACAGATCGGCAGTCGATTCATCCAGTTTATCCCCATCGTGGAAAGAACCGCGACACATCACCAGGAAGGACCACTGTCGAACCCTGAACCCACCGAAGGGATCGAAGGCTTCGATCTCAGTGAAGAGACCGTGGAATCCCAACAATTTGGAACTTTTCTGAACACTATTTTTGATGAATGGATCCGTCATGATGTGGGACAGGTATTTATCCAAAATTTTGATGTTGCCCTGGAAGCCTGGTCAGGACACCCCTCAAGCCTATGCGTTTTCAGCGAAACCTGTGGTTTGGATCCAGTCATCGAACACAACGGGGATCTATATGCCTGCGACCATTTTGTGTATCCTGAATATAAGTTTGGTAATATTTTGACTGATTCACTGGAAACTGCCATGCAGTCGCCTCAACAGGTAAAATTCGGGCAGGATAAACGTGATACACTGCCATCAGAATGCCACATCTGTGAATATCGTTTTGCCTGTCACGGGGGCTGTCCCAAACACCGCTTTATCAAAACTGAACCAGGACTTAATTATTTGTGCTCTGGATATAAAACATATTTTAAACACATCAATCCATTTATGAAATTCATGGCAAACGAGTTACGTCATAGGCGGCCACCGGCCAATGTTATGTCATGGATCCAGAGATAAGATTGGTTTTTTGATCCACAGATTGCACAGATTTACGCAGAAAAATAGGTGCATATAGAAGCCCACGACTTCAGTCGTGGGATACGGATCATTGAAAAATATACGGATCATTGAAAAATATACGGATCATTGAAAAATATACGGATCATTGAAAAATGCACAAATCATTGAAAATTATGCAGATCATAGAAAAACAGAAAACCGTTTAAGACAAATACCAGCGATGAGGAAAACATGAAAACAACACGTAGAGAATTCATCAAAACCGTTGGGTTGGGCACCACGGTTTTGGCTGTTCCGGGTTTAATGACTCTGGGTTGTCTGAAGAAAACCAGACCCAATATCCTGTTTATCATGAGCGATGATCATGCCGAGCGAGCCATAAGTTGTTATGGTAGTGATCTGATACAGACACCCGGGATTGACCGGATTGCGACAGAAGGCATCCGCTTTGAGAAAAGTTTTGTCACCAACTCGATCTGCGGCCCTAGTCGAGCCACCCTGTTAACCGGAAAATATGCGCATTTGAATGGATTTAAGGATCACCGGGATACCTTTGACGGTAGTCAGGTCACCTTCCCAAAATTACTACAGGAAGTCGGTTATCAGACAGCGATTGTTGGTAAGTGGCACTTGAAATCAGACCCCACTGGTTTTAATACGTGGAATATTCTAAAAGGACAGGGACAGTACTATAATCCCACCTTTATTGAAGAGGGAACAGAGCACAAATATGTTGGTTATACCACTGACCTGATCACAGACAAAGCTATCCAAACTTTGGATAATCTGGACAAAGACAAACCGTTTTGTATGCTGGTTCACCACAAAGCTCCCCATCGGAACTGGATGCCCAACCTGAAACATCTGGAAGCCCTTACAGATGAAGAACTGCCATTGCCTGAAACTTTTTATGACGATTATGCCGGACGACAAGCAGCCGGAGATGCCGATATGCGGATCGATGATATGTATCTATCGTTCGACCTGAAATTGCAGCAGGGATATTACGATCATGAAACAGGGACCGGTGGGAAAGCATCCTATGCAAAGACCGTTGTCAAGACCTGGGAAAACACCTATAATCGCTTAACAGATGAGCAAAAAACAGCCTGGGATGCCCACTATAATAAGCTGAATGAGGAATTCAAGGCTCTGAATTTGGAAGGTGACGAGCTTCTCCAGTGGAAATACCAGAATTATCTCAAGGATTATTTGCGGTGCATTCTTTCTGTAGATGAGAATGTGGGTAGACTCCTGAACTATCTGGATCAACAGGGTTTGACTGAAAATACAATAGTTGTTTATACCTCGGATCAGGGTTTTTACCTGGGCGAACACGGCTGGTACGATAAACGTTTTATGTATGAAGAATCTCTGGGCATGCCGCTGGTAATGCGTTATCCCCAGGAAATTCAAGCCGGACAGGTATCGCAGGATCTGGTCATGAATTTGGATTTCGCCTCCACCTTTCTTGATTTTGCCGGTGTCACCATCCCCGCTGAAATGCAGGGTGCTTCGCTGCGTTCCATCGTAAAAGGGCAGACGACAGACGATTGGCGCCAAACCATTTATTATCACTATTACGAGAATGAACGGGGCTGGCATAATGTGCGAGGTCATTACGGCATCAGGACAGAACGCTATAAACTGATCTATTTTTTCAGGGATAATAATTGGGAGTTATTCGATTTGGAGCAGGATCCCAATGAGATCAATAATGTTTATGCTGACCCTGCCTATGCAGATGTTCTGCTGGAAATGCAGCAGGAACTTAAAGAAACCCGGTTATTGTACGGAGATGAATAACAACATTTCTAGCACATGTTTTTGAGGAATAATTGATACTACTGTTAATCGGCTATTCCTAAGCACCAAACACCTCTTTTAATCGGTTCTGTCAGGCCTAGCTTTACTGCACACTAACAATTACTATAGAATTACCAGGGTTGTTGTTAAGAATTCGCACAGTCGTGAAAGTTGGTGCTAAAAAGATGAACGAGGATTCAATTCAAGATGCAAGCTGCAAGTAGGAGCTGACATGGAAAACACCATTACCCTCTCCCTTTGGAGTTTTATTGTTCTGTTGCTGTTTGCCGCAGTTATGGTTTTGGATCGATTGCTAATGCCGAGCCTGCGTTGGGTTCTGCGCAGGCGGGTTAAAAAGGTCATAGATGAGGTTAGCAGTCGTCTGGATATTAAGATTCGTCCATTTCAACTTACTCGCCGACAAGGTCTGATTGACCAATTGGTCTTTGATGACCAGGTGATCGAAGCTGCTAAAATTTATGGTGCTGAGAACGATATGCCCACGGCCATTGCTCAGGAGAAAGCCAAGCGTTATGCTAGCGAGATCGTGCCGGCTTTTAATGCTTACATTTATTTCCGCTTTGGTTACTGGTTAGCTAGAAAAGCAGCGCGTTTGATCTATCGGGTTAGAGTTGGATTTTTTGATAATGACGGTCTAAGGCAGATTCCTAAGGATACCACTGTTGTGTTTGTTATGAATCATCGCAGCAATATGGACTACATCCTGGTTTCATTTCTCGTGGCTGAAAAAACAGCCATTTCCTACGCTGTGGGAGAATGGGCGCGTATCTGGCCCCTTCAAGGTTTGATCAAATCCATGGGAGCTTTTTTCGTTCGTAGAAATTCAGGTAACTCGCTCTATCGGAAAGTGCTGGAACGTTATGTACATCTGGCCACGCGAGCTGGTGTTTGTCAGGCAGTTTATCCCGAGGGAGGCCTGACAAAAGATGGTAAGTTTCGTCAACCAAGACTCGGTTTCATGGACTATATGCTTCGGGATTACCATCCTGAATATGACAAAGATATCGTGTTTGTTCCAGTTGGGATCAACTATGACCGGGTGTTGGAGGATCGCAGTCTAACCAGGGCGTTGGATTCAGAGGCCTCCAGGCGAAGCATGTGGTTTATCCTAAAGACCACAATAGGCTTTATCTATAAAACAGCCATGCTATCGCGAAAAAATCGCTGGAGCCGATTTGGTTATGCCAGTGTCAATTTTGGGCCGCCAGTTTCGGTCAAAGAGTATTGTAAAGCGCATGAAATCGATTTCAGCCAATACGAGCAGGTCGAGCGGTTTGAGCATGTAAAGGATCTGGCAGATCTGTTAATGAGCAAGATCGGTAAAGTGGTTCCGGTTTTACCGATTGCGCTAATCTCCGAGATCCTGCTCGTTAATCAGGCGATCTGGAAAAGTGAGCTTGAGTTGAAGTCTCAAGCGTCCTTAAGAATAGATGAATTAAAAGCCCGGGGTGCTCCCATCAATATTTCCACCAGTGCCCGTGAAGGGGTCTTGACCAACGCCTTAAGCTTATTGATCGGTCGCGGCTTGGTTCTGGAGGAAAAAAACCTTCTAAAGCCGGCACCAGATTCTCAGGTTCTCCTGGGTTACTATGCAAATTCCATAAAACACTGGCAGGTGTCAGCAAAACAGAAATAGCCTGTTTGATGCAGTCGTAAGCAGGCTATTTTGCCGAGTTGAAAAGGAGGCATTGTGAATATGGTAAATAAAGAATATCAAAATAAAGCCAGAAGACTACTTGAAAATTGGCGGGGTGGAGCTGTCTTCTCAGAAGAAGAGCCATCAGGAGAGCTGTTGGCAGGAATGATCGATCATACCCTGCTCAAACCTGATGCTTCCATAGCTGCAGTCAATAAACTCTGTAAAGAAGCCCGGAAATATAAATTTGCCAGTGTCTGTGTAAATCCAGTACATGTTGAACGCTGTGTACAGAATCTCAAAGATGAGATCGCAACCTGTACGGTTATTGGATTCCCTTTGGGCTCCAACCATACAAACATTAAGGCTGCTGAAGCACAATTAGCAGAACAGCAGGGGGCTAAAGAACTGGACATGGTGCTGAATGTTGGTCTGCTGAAAACTGCAAATTATCAGGATGTCTTTGAAGATATCAAAGCAGTCCGCTTAGCTGGTGCTGAATCCCTACTTAAGGTTATTCTGGAAACCTGTTTGCTCACTGAAGAAGAGATCATAATTGCCTCGCTTTTATGTCGGGAAGCAGGTGCAGATTTTGTCAAAACCTCTACCGGATTTTCCTCTGGCGGTGCTACGGTGGAGAATGTCTCCCTCATGCGTTTTGTGGTGAATGAAGATCTTGGCGTCAAGGCCTCTGGTGGCATCCGGACTCGTGAGGATGCGCAAAAAATGGTTCGAGCCGGAGCTAGTCGCCTGGGAGCCAGTGCTGGTATCAGTATTGTCAGTGAATAGCTGTGTGAATCTGTGGCTAAAAAGAGAGAAAAATGATTAGAGACGGTAAACCAACGGTAAAAAAAGGTCAGGATATTGAGCTGACCATTGAGAGTCTGGCTTTTGGCGGTAAGGGTATGGCCCATGTGGATGGCCTGGCCATCTTTGTAGAACGGGTGATTCCCGGACAGCGCGTCCTGGCGCGCATCTTTAAAAAGAAAAAGAGTTTCGCTGAAGCCTATCCTTTGGAGATTTTAGAAAAGGCAGAGAATGAAATTGAACCGGTTTGTCCCGCTTTTGGCACCTGCGGTGGTTGTCGTCTTCAGAACTTGGATTATGCGGATCAACTCAAGGAAAAGACCCGTCAGGTACGTGACCTGATCCAACGAGTTGGAGGATTTACTGACTTTGAAGTTCCAGAGGCGCTTCCCTCTCCAGATGCCTTTCATTACCGCAATAAAATGGAATTCACCTTTACTGACAATCCCTGGCGGATGCATCCAGAAGACAAGGCTAAACCCATGGGACTCGGTCAGCACATCCCCGGTCGCTTTGACAAGGTGATCAATCTGGATACCTGCTATCTCCAGAAAGAGGTCATGAATGAGATATTAAGGTTTGTTTTTAGTTATGCTGCTGAGCAGAAATGGGAACCCTATAATTCGAGGACCCACAAGGGTTGGGCCAGGAATCTCGTTTTGAGATATGGTGAGCATACCGATCACATTATGGTGAATTTGGTCACCAAAACTTACAACAAACAGCGTATGGATAACTTCAAAGCAGCCATTATGAAGGAATTTCCTCAAATAACGACCTTGATAAATAACATCACAACGAGACTTTCTGATGTAGCTGTCGGTGAGCGGGAAGAAGTTCTGTATGGACCCGGTGTGATCCGAGATCGTTTGGGAGAAGCTGAATTTGAAATATCCTCCAATGCCTTTTTTCAGACCAACACTCGTCAGGCTGAACGTCTTTATGAAGAAGCCCTTAAGGGTGCTGATCTTCAGGGAGGAGAAGTTGTCTATGACTTGTATTGTGGAACGGGGACCATTGCCTTGTTTATGGCTAAGAAGGCCAAGCAGGTCTATGGTTTTGAGTTAATTGCAAGCGCTATTAAAAACGCCCGCAAGAATGCCAAAGAACAGGGCGTTAAGAATGTGGAGTTTGTTCTTGGAGACCTGAAGGATGTATTATCTCAGACTACAGCAAGGATTGAACCGGCTGACGTGATTATTGTTGACCCCCCAAGAGCCGGTCTCCATCAGAATGTCGTGGATGATATTTTAAGGGTAGCTCCTCAGCGGCTGGTTTACGTGAGTTGCAACCCTTCCACGCTCGCTCGTGACTTGAAACTGTTCTGTGAAACCGATTATGACTTACTCAAGGTTCAACCTGTTGATATGTTTCCCCACACCACCCATATCGAGACGGTGGCTCATTTAGTCCGACGATAAATTAGGGAAGCTGTGGCCTCCGAAGCCCTTTACTCTATTGGTGGCAGGGGCCGACTTGCAATTAAAGCGAAACTTTTCTGTCATCCATCCATGAAACAGTTATCTTTTTGCAAGGAAGTATACAGTTAGGGATCGTCATTAAAAGCTCAGGAACGTAATTTTTGAGTTCAAAGCCAATCACAATTAATTTGCCACCAGGATATCTGGAAACCTTAGTGCGTCGCCGCTATAGTGATAGCACAATAAAAACCTATTGTTCATACTTTGGTGACTTCCAGCGAGCTTTTCAGAATAGAAGAATAGAGCATTTGCATCCAACTGATATCAATGGATATTTGTTGGATCTGATAAAAAGAAAACAGATATCATCCAGCCAGCAAAATCAACGAATAAACGCTATAAAGTTTTACTATGAAAAGGTTTTGGGTAGAGAAAAACAGTATTATAAAATAGAAAGACCCAGAAAAGAGAGAAAACTGCCACAGGTGCTTTCAAAGAATGAAATTGGGGGCATTTTACGGAATTGCAATAATTTGAAACATAGGATGATTTTAACACTGTTATATTCGGGAGGCTTGCGCCGTTCGGAGGTTTTGAATCTAAAGATAACAGACATAGAATCAGATCGTGAGTTACTAAAAGTAAGTGATGCTAAAGGGAACAAGGATCGTTACACGTTGTTGTCAGAGAAGATCCTGGAAGATCTACGACAATATTACAGAGAGTACCAGCCTGGTGAATATTTGTTTGAGGGGCAGAGGGGTGGCAAGTATAGCGCAACAAGTGTTGCCAATATTTTAAAGAATGCAGCCAGGAAAGCGGGAATTAAAAAGAGGGTTACCCCTCATATGTTACGACATTCGTTTGCTACTCATTTGCTTGAACAGGGAACGGATTTGAGATATATCCAGGAATTATTGGGTCACAATAGCAGCAGAACCACGGAGATTTATACCCACGTGAGATCTGCGAGAGTAAGAAAAATAAAGAACCCAATAGATGATATTTTGTAAAGAGTGCGGTTATCCCACAGATACCGTAAGGTATCTACAATAGAGATAATGGAAATAAACACAATGCGTTTACACAGACGTTAGCATTCATTAAAGGAAAAACATAAAAAATGAAACAAAAATTTGATAGAAAAATATTTACATTTAGATTGTTTTTAAGTGATTTAAGATTTCTTCTAGTAAAAATTCCACAAATCATAGGAG
>JAYEKW010000165.1 GCA_034716895.1 Candidatus Neomarinimicrobiota bacterium | reverse complement strand
GGATTAAATATGAATAGCTACCCGGCGTCGCTTCCAGCTATGCCGTGGCGGGCTGGGTGCAACCCGTAGTACCTGGAATCAAGAAACAGATCAAACTCTGAAGGAGTTTAACCCTGTCAACCGAGACACCCAAATATTGTATCAGATCATATTCTCTACAAAGGATGATTTAATTGAATACGTTAAAAACCGGGAGAAGCACGATCAGAAACAATCATTTATTGAGGAACTTAGAGAACTTCTGATAAAACATGAAAAAGCACGCATATTTCATGAGGGCGTAAAAAAGTTGCATTTCTTTATGAAATATGCTGGATAGAGTTTGATGAAAAATATTTGCTTTAGTATTATTCAACCCCTTCAGGGTTGCAATTATTGTGGTTCATTTACCACGGGTTACACCCGTGGCTATTCTGATTATTCCCCTTCAGGGAATCTGGATCTGAGTAAAAGATGGAAGCTTCCTAATAATCCAACTAACTCCGAGGTACGCATTATGACGATGAGCCAGAATTACTACTAATTCTAACAGTAACAGTATCTTGCACAAACTCTATAGGTCACTTAAGGTGTTTTCACCTCACACTCAATCAAGTAAAGACATTTTAGAGAAACTTCTGTAAACTGCATAAATATTTAGGATATATTGATGGGTACTTAAAATATTTCAGGAGACACCATGATCGACAAACGTGATATTCAAATATTGAAATTACTGCAGGAGAATGGCAGGGTAACCGCCAGTGAGATATCGAAAGGGGTTGAACTGTCAATTCCAGCCATTGGCGAACGCATGAAAAAACTTACCGAAAAAGGACTGATTAAGGGCTACTCAACCGTTCTTGACCATAAAAAAGCCGGCCTGGACCTGACTGCCTTTGTCTTCATTGTCAGTGAACATTCGGATCATTATGAGAGTTTTGTTGAAAAGGCAACTGCCTCTCCTGCTGTCTTGGAATGTCACTCAATCATCGGGACCGGCTCACATATTCTTAAAGTACGCGCCAAAAATTCCCAGGCTTTGGAAGACCTGCTCTATGAAATTCAAAACTGGCCTGGCGTGAACCGCACTCAGTCCAACCTGGTGTTGTCATCCTATAAAGAGACCACTGCGATTGATCTGAATATTCTGCTCTCCCGTGAATGAAAGTCTGGGTTTGTTGCCAAAGCTGGACATTTCGACCGGATTGTCTTTGATTCCACGCTTTATATTTTTAAGTATTATATATTATTACCATAATTTATTATTGACATTTACCTGTATATCTTATTAATTGCTCGACATGATGCACATATACCTCAAGCATATCAACTATTCATAGGAATCCATTCATATGACAAAGATTAAAGCTGAATACATTTGGATCGATGGACACCGACCCACTTCCAAACTGCGTTCCAAAACCAAGATACTGGATGGACCAATCACTGAGCTCGAGCAAATTCCGGAATGGGGTTTTGACGGCTCCAGCACCATGCAGGCCGAAGGTCATGATAGTGATCGCTCTTTACATCCCGTGGCGTTTGCACCTGACCCTATTCGTCGAGGTAATCATATTTTGGTCATGAACGAAGTTCGCTACCCGGATGGTCAGATTCATGAATCGAACAAGCGGGCTCATTTGGTGGACATTGCCAAACAACATGTAATAGAAGAAGCCTGGTTTGGGATAGAACAAGAGTACACTTTTTTTCAAGGGAGGTCACCTCTGGGCTGGCCTGATGGCGGCTACCCCGCTCCCCAGGGACCTTTTTACTGCGGTGTGGGTGCTGACGAGGTTTTTGGCCGGGATATCGTTGAGGAACACATGGAAGCCTGTCTGTACGCTGGTATCGGAATTTCCGGAGTAAATGCTGAAGTCATGCCTGGACAGTGGGAATTTCAGATCGGTCCCCTGACCCCGCTTGAGATTGCCGATCAATTATGGCTGGCTCGCTGGCTCCTCTACCGAATTGCTGAAGAATATGGTGTTAATGCCAGTATCCACCCCAAACCGGTTAAGGGTGACTGGAACGGAGCTGGCGCTCATACCAATTTCAGTACCAAAGCCATGCGTGAAGATGGGGGTTTTGCCATTGTTGAAAACGCCTGTAAGAAACTTGCCGAGAAACATGAGGAACACATAGCTGTCTATGGCGCCCATAATGAAGAACGTCTTACAGGGCTCCACGAGACCTGCTCTTACCATGAATTTCGTTATGGTGTCAGTGACCGTGGTGCTTCGGTTCGAATCCCCCTAATCACAGCAAAAGAAGGCAAGGGTTACCTGGAAGATCGCCGTCCTTCCGCCAATATGGATCCTTATGAAGTGTGTGCTATTTTATTGGAGACGATTTGCTCGTAAAGCACTAACCACAAAAGGCGAAGAGATTTCTTGGACTGTTTTCTAAGCACCTGCCAATAATTAGACCTGTTATACCCGGTAGAAACTTATACTTGGAACTATAATTACCCCGGCTTTCAAGCCGGGGGCTCTAAAGGTTAATTTTTGAAGGGCTTTAGCCCAACAGTTTGGAGAGATAGCCCCATTAATCATGGGCAAACAGGGATCGGTAGTCATCATGCTCCCTGAGCAGGTCAACATGTTTGCCTTCACAAAAGATCCGGCCCTGTTTGATCCAGACCACCCGATCCATTTCGGCAGCCGTGGCTTCCCGGTGAGTGGCCACCAAAAATAACGATTCTGAATAGTCCGTATTGATATTTCGCCACAGAATCTTCTCAGTATTCAGATCCAGGGCTGATGTTACATCATCAAAAATATAGATCGGTGTATCTCCATAAAAAGCCCGAGCCAGGGCCACTCGAGCCCTTTGCCCCCCACTCAAACCCACACCACCTTGCTCCAGCACTTTCTTCGGATCCAATTCAGCACCGATGACAGCAGTATTGATCACCGCACTCAAACTGCGGTTGGCTTTACGACCCATGCTGATATTGTCTGCCACCGTCCCGCTGAACAATTCAATATCCTGAGGGACATAGGCAATGCAACTCGCTCGGGATGCATCACTGAGATCAGCCATATTCACCTGGTTCAAAGCTGCAGAACCACTGGTGGGGATAAACCAGCCTGAGATCAACTTCAACAGAACCGTTTTTCCTGAACCCACTTCGCCAACGATTCCGATCTTCTCGCCTGGCTCAGCCTGGAAATTTATCTCCTTAATCACCTGTTTTTCTTCGTCAGGAAAGCGAAAATTCAGGTCTTTGATCGTAAGTGATTGAATTGGTGTTAATACACTGGAAGCGTGAGCCATGCGATTTTCACTTTTCTCGATCTCTTCTAATCTATCAATTGAGGTCTCAGCCATTTTGAGTGAGACAAAAAACCAGGAAATAGTCCAGATCGGTTCTGTAATGCCTGTCATATACGCGATAAAAGCATAGAAATCTCCCATGCTAATCTGAGAGTGGATCACATAATAGCCACCCACAAATAATATGATCACCAGTCCAACCTGATTGATCAAGCTACCAATACTTTCCAGTAAAGACCTGATGAAAACCACCCGTTCTTCAGCCTCTTTGCGTTCTTCCATGTTGGTTTTAAAAAGACGCTCCTGAGCCTGTTCCATGACAAAGCCAATGACGATCCTGATCCCAGAGAAGGCACTTTCCAGAATATTGTTGGTCTGGGAGATGGTCTCCTGGCGTCGTGTATACGCCTTATGCTGGATGTGTTCGGTTTTGCTCATGGCCCAAACGATAAGGGGTAGTGGCGAAATCGCCAGGAGAGTCAATTTCCAATGCAGGGTCATCATAACCCCAATGGAGAACAACAATGTAAATCCGGCTTCAATGGGACGCATGATTCCTGAGTTAGCAAACCAGTTCAATTTCATATCGCCATCAATATCATCCGAAAAACGGGTGATGAGATCACCTGAACGATAATGATTGAAGAAGGCCGGATCCTTTTTGAGCAAATTATCAAAGTGAAACAGTTTGATATCCATAGCTAACAGTAAATTCATGATATAGCGGGATGAGGGCAGCACCCACCGAGCCAGGGTTCGAGCCAACCCCACAATCAGGATCATCCAGACGTAGAGACGAACATCGGTAGTGGCTTGCCCTTCAACCAGGGCATCAATAACAAATTTGAAAATGACCGGATAGGCTGTACTGAGAGCAATGCTTATGATAGTGACAGAAACAACCCAGGAAATACCGATTTTCCGGTTTTTCCAATAGACCAGGAACCAGCCCAGCACATGTTTTGTGGCACCGATGAGAGCCATTAGACCATCTCCTGCGTGGAATCTGCATGGGTCAGAAGTTCAGCATAGGCCCCCTGGCTGGCAACAAGTTCTTCGTGGCTGCCGGATTCAAGGATCTCACCATCCTGGATGAACACAATGGTCGTTGCCCGTCGAATAGTACTCAGGCGATGGGCAACAATAAAGGAGGTTCTGCCTTCGGTGAGTTTCTTCATGGTGGCCTGAATGCGTAGTTCTGTACCGGGATCAACTGAGGAGGTGGCTTCATCGAGGACCAAAACCTGGGGTTTCACGGCAAGAGCCCGAGCAAAAGCGATCAATTGTCGCTGGCCGTAGGAAAAGCCCTCACCGCTTTCCTTAAGGACCGTTTCATAACCTTCAGTTTTGGAGAGGATGCTTTCATGGATATCAGTGAGGCGGGTTGAGTCTTCCAGCTCGGTGCGGGTAACGCCCTCCCGGAAAGCCCGTAAATTTTCTTCAATAGATGCTGGAAAGAGAAACAGATCCTGGAGCACCAGACCGAAATGGCTGCGGTATTCTGCCACATCGAATTCACGAATATCGATACCATTCAACAGAATGCGACCTTCCTGGGGATCACGAAAGCGGCAGATCAAATTAATGACTGTTGATTTGCCACCGCCAGTAGGACCAACAAAAGCAACCTGATCCCCACCTCTAATCTCAAAGGACATATCATTAATGATTCTATCAGCATCCGAGTAGCCAAAGCTGACATTCTCAAACCGGATACTTCTGATGGTTTTTGGTAATAGTTTGGGGTTTGTTTTGGTGGCAATATAAGGCTTGGTCTCAAGAGTTGAAAAGATCCGATCTGCGGCACCACCTGCTGACTGCAGTTGCGAGATTTGCTCGGTAAACATGAAGATGGGCCAATAGATTTGAGCGATGTACTGGGCAAACAAAACCAAAGCCCCTACCGTAAGGGTTCCCTCGCCTACCCATTTTACACCCAGCATGAGCACAATGACTGTAGCAGCTACTTCCATGGATCCCAAGCCCTGAAAAATACCGTAGTTGATCCAGTTCATCTTAATACTGAAGCTGTTGAACTCCTCGGTGGATTTACGTACCCGGCCCAGCGCCCAATCCGTACGATCGAAAACCTGGAGAATGCTGGCTGACCGGATGAACTCACTGAGCACACCCAGCATTTTGGAGAAATTTGCCCGATCCTGTCGAAACCATGGTCTGAAATATCTAAATGAGAACCAGGCTGTAAAAATCACCAGAGGAAAGATGGATAGGGTAATCACTAGAAAGCGCACATCTACAGCTGCCAGAATAACAAAAGCGCCAATGATCATCCCGAAAGACATGAGCAGACGCTGTGCCATGGTGGAAGTAACGGCAATGATTCGCTGGGGGTCTGATTCGATCCGACTGACCAACTGTCCCGTTGAAGTTGACTCAGCAAAGGGTAGCCCCAGTTTTAAAGCATGTCCAAAGAGGGAAATTTTGAGATCATTCACAGCAAAGATGCCCGCCTTCTGAGCCATCCAGTTGCTATAGAAACCAAAAACCGCAGAGAGCACCATGGTTACCAGATACAGACCGGCAGACCAGGCCAGGGCGGTAAAATCACCTCCGGGAATATCTTTGTCGATGATACGCTTCAGAATAATGGGTTGAATCAAAACCAGGATCACTCCTACCAAAGCCCACAACACGGCATACAGAAAGGTGCGTTTATAGGGTCTTATATAGGGATAAACCCCCAGAACCATTTCTCTAAGAGAATAGGTCTTGGTGTCATCATCATCCAGGCTAAAATCGTCATCCCACCACATGCTTTCAGGTAAGGCGAAACAGGGAAGAATGGAAGGGAAGAATTGATGGGAGTGACGAGTGATGAGTGACGGGTGACAGCTCTCGACAGTAATAGTGATTGTGTTGGCTATCATTTTTACTAGATTTATCACGTTGTGTTAATCAATTATTTCAGATATTTCAAGGGGCTATAAGTGGCTTATAGGCTCGAAGATCATTGGCTTGAGAAAAATAGATCAATTGTCGAATTGCGTCATCAGTCAGCTGATCGAAATGCTAAAGAATTGCTAAAAAAGCGAATTGAGAAATATTTGGCTTCAGGTGAAACTATCGAAGACGCAGAATATTCAGAAACAATTATACACAAGACCCCGACCCACATAGACCTGTACGTTTAATACCAAATTCACCTCTAAAACAACCTATTGTAAGCATACCATTTTGATGGTTTTGCTGAATGATCCCGTCGTTAATCGACAAAAATAAATACCCGAACTTAGCGGGTTGGCATAAGCATCTTTGCCATCCCACAACAGGTTGTAATAGCCCTGAGGTTGTCGTTTACTCACCAGGTTGACCACTTGACGCCCGGTCAGGCTATAAATCGTCAGATCAACCCTTGCAGAAACGGGTAAAGCATAACTGATCATGGTCACCGGATTGAATGGATTGGGGAAATTCTGATCTAGTTCATATTTAGCAGGAAGGTTCGGCTCACCTCGCACATCAACTACCGGAGGCGATTCCAGAGCCCCCATATCTGGAGCATTCCCGTTATATTCACCTAGGTTCAGATCCAGAACTGTATCTTGTCCGAACACGTAAAAAGCTGTTCCAGCATCGATACAGGGTGAATCCTCCTCAAGGTTAAAATCCCACCACCAGGGATCGATGAATAGAGGATCAGCGTCGATATTTCCGATACCTTCCCAACCATTCTGTACATCACTATAGGCTACCGTGATCTCGCTTGGACCAAGGTCATCACTTACTACAATAGCATTTTCCCAAACAATGGTGTTGACCAGCACAGGATGAGCAAAAGCATTGGTATAAACTGCCATAGTATTATTGAAGATAGTATTACTCACGATGTGGGCCCGGTTTGAATCAAGACAGACAACTCCAGCTCCCTGATTACCCAGTATGAGGTTGCCCTTCAATAGAGCTGAACCAGATCCCTGATAACAGATCCCGCCACCGTATCCAAAATCCATGATATTGCTGCGGATCAAATTATTACCAATCAGGGGGATGCAATTGGTGCCAACATAGATACCAGCACCGTACGCCACACCCCAACCGCTCATCGTGCTGTTTGACTCAATTGTATTACCGGTAATCTCAGGGTTTGAGGCATTTCGCAGACTGATCCCACCACCATAATAAGCTCCGGTATTTTCAGAAATGATATTGTTCAATATCTGTGGACTGGCATTATTGCAGTACAACCCAGCGCCATCCGTGTACATTTCACAATGATTCGTGGTGATCACATTATTCCTGATAGTTGGTGAAGCATTGATACAGAGAACGCCGGCACCTCCCATCAGTAGGGGTCCTGATTCATACACATGGCCTCCACGAATGGTAAATCCATCCAGGATCGCTGACCCTGTTTCACCTGATACAAACGAAACAACACTCCCGGTACTGTCACCGTGGATAATGGTCGCAGCAGCCCCAGTTTCGCTTATCACACAAACAGCTTTGCCGGAAAAATCAATGTTCTCATTATAGACTCCAGCAGCCACCAGCACAGTATCGCCGGCAAGAGCGCTGTCTATGGCAGCCTGGATTGTGGCAACATCTCCAGGCACGTGGATAATTTGACTTTCAATATCCGTCAGAAATTCAAAACAATTCTGAAGGAACTGGCGATTGTCGGGGTTCGTGTTCAGAATATTAATATCATTAACGGCAATAAACCAGCCATTGCCAATACCCTCAGCCACAGCCACCGGTGGATAGGATCCCTGGGGGAATTCCACTCCCATATCCGCATAGGTATCTTCATCACCGCTTATGACCACAAATCCGGAACCACTGACTTCGATCGTGATGGGTGCAGCAATATTCCCGTGGACGTTGTTTACACCAGCGGTCAATATTTGAGCCACCGGGTGCAACCCAAAAGTATGGAATATCGGACTCCAGGTGTCGTTATTGTGATTATTGGTTTCATCAACCAGGATTTCATCTCGAAACTGAAAACGGAACATGCTTAATTCCCGAAGAGACCGTACCGACGGATAGCATTCTTCGATAACACCATATTCATGAAAAATAACAGATTCATCAGATCTGGCAGACACCGTTTCTGCGATTGCTGGTTGAAGAATTGCACGACTGCCCGGTATTTTGGCAGGAATATTATCCACAAAGACCCACATAATGCGTGCACGATCAGTCAGTTCATGTGAGCTGGCAAGTGGGATCAAGCGGTCATAATCTTTTCCGGAAAAATTGTAGATGGCACAGGGATTTCCGTCGCGTGAGGCTCTGGTGATCAGACGATTGATCCATTGATATTCGCGGAAGAATGTCTGAGCTTCAGTTGATGACAATCCATTTTCCAGGGCTTCCTGTTCCAGTTCTTTTAGCAGAAAGCGGGATAGTTCTTCAGGGGTAAAGATTCTGGTGGCATCTAAAACGGAGGTCTGGCCAGGGTCTAGTGATTCATGATCGCCATATCTAAAACCCACCCCGGGTTCATCCCAGAACACTTTGATATCAGCCAGGTTCAGTTCTGAATAATTCTCAATATGAACTGATGAACCATTATTTTCCACTGCCAGAAAATTCATTCCTCCTGGTGGTCGCCCCTCATAAAGGAGTTCCTGTGTTTGTCCGGCCGCTAAATTGGTTCTCCAGATCACTTGTGTGTGTTTCTCCTGATTCACCACGGTGGCAGACGGCTCCAGAAAGGTTGGAACCCCTGGAAAGTTCAAGGATACTTCAAGTGATAGATCTTTGGTGGAAGTCAGGTGAATGATGGGCTTTTCCACCATGGTCATATCGGTTTCCCGCAGTAAAAGGTAACCACCACCACATGCGAAATAGCTATTGAGCTGACTATACTCATAGTCTGTGAACTGGGGCAAATTACCCAGGAAAAGGGTGAAGGTATTATCCGTCATTTGCAGCAGCAAATCATATTGGCTGAATAGCTCTGCTTGATAAAAGTGGGGTCCGGTACCGACCTCATACCAGGTGTCAAGCTCATCCCAGGCGGAATAGATCATGGTCCATTCACCACTCATGGGTGCTTCTACGTAGGCCAGGCCGTTACAATTCGTGGCAGAATATTCACCCAGGGGATCAATGAGAAAAAAGTAGGGATGCTGTAAATTACTGGTATCACCGGGTGTATAACGCAAATAAAGGACGGGGCTGGCTTCTGGAACGCTGAAGGTAACAGTATCCTGATTGGATTGCAGGTAACCTGAGATGATAACCTGATCCAGCACGATATCGGAGGCATCCAGATAATCGAAGTCATACTCCGGGAATAATTGAGCCGGATCGCTCACTTCGGACATATTGGGAAGGGGTCTGGACCAACCATGAATTCCATCTACCAAGATATTGGGGATAGCCACCAAGTGGGTGCTCAGGAAGAGGGTCGTCAGGACTTGTACGGTGGTTTTTTTCATGATTCCTCCATGCCGGGTGGTCATGTTAAGCTATCGGGTCTGAGGACCAATAGGAATAGATACAGTCTGTGGATCAGCACGCTACGGCTCGAATGTAATGCCTTTATTGTCAATCAGCAAATATCCAGACTGATCTATTCGCCCAGCCGGTATTATGTTATTTTCAAGGTGGAGATGCGTGCTCAGTATTGATCACGAAGAACTTGGTCAGTTGGTAATGTCCGTGATTAGGAGGCAGGAAGATTATCTTCAGGGTTGGGGGTGTCGGTATCCCAACAGGTATCCCCATTTTTGTCACTCAGGACCACCTGAGATCACATGGCCAATTATTTCTGAGAGTAGCTCTAAAATGTCAAAACCCCTGCAGGGCTTAATCTACAAGGGTTTCATGATGGTACACCGCCCCAGTCTACACTCTCCGAGCTACGACCTGGCAGGCAGGACTCGAACCTGGAACCAATTGATTAAGAGCAAGTGTTGGCTGCAGGACAGTT
>JAYEKW010000164.1 GCA_034716895.1 Candidatus Neomarinimicrobiota bacterium | reverse complement strand
GTTTTGCGCCCCTTTTGAATTGCAGGGTTACGTCTTCCCCATTCTCACGTAGAACTTGATCGCCAGTGATCTCTGCAGGTGGTCTGGGTGTGGGGAGTCCGCCTTCGACTTCAGGGCAGACAGGGATTAATTTCCGGTTACTTAATAGTTTTAGTAATTCAGGTTGTGCTTTACTCTGCCCGTCAAAACGGCAGGCTTCACCCATCAGGCAGGCGGAAATAAGAATGGGGGGTTTAGAATTCATGTGGATTTACTAACCGTTCATTCCCAGAATGAATAGAGATGTAATTTTTCAGTCGCATCATCGACAATGTAGAAGATACTGTCAACCTCATCGAAGACTACTCCCTCGGGTTGTTCCATGAAAAAAGCGTAGGTTTCAAGCAAGGTTCCTGATGTATCTGTGAGATAAATACTGGATGCCTCATGACTGAGCATCCAGAGTTTGTCATTCATGTTTGAGTAATACAAACCGGAGTAATCAGGGGCAAAACCGATCCGTTGATAAGTTTGGGTCTCTAATGAATCATCCAGGATCAACAAAGCGCTAAAATCTTTTTCTTTGATCATAAATATACGCGAGTGAACAGGATCCAATGCAATACCTTCCAGGCCGCTCCCATCAGAAACGCCTGCTATCCACTGTGAACCAAGTTCCACTCCGTTGGTGTCAATATGAATGAGCGTTGCCTGGTTTTCAGATACAAGCCACAAGGTGGAGTCTCTTGTATCAAAGCTGATGCCTTCCAAATCTGTTCCCTGGTAAGCCAAAGAACCCAGCGTATTCCCCTGCAAATCCAGGTGAACTACCTGTCCTGATTTATCACTTACCGTCCATAGAGTCCTATTATCAAGGCCGAAAGAGAGACCGGAAGGTTCATCAACATCCAAGGAGTAACTTTCAATCAACTCCAGAGAAGGTTCAATAGTAATCATATTCGAATTCGATTTTGATGATTTCTCTCCGATTATGGTTAAAACAACCTGATAGGTTCCGGGCTCAGAATAGATGTGACTGACTTCTATTCCCCGGGCAGTTTGACCATCTGTAAAACCCCAAATAAAGTCCAGGTCATCCAGATTCACGTTCGCAGGAAGCTCGGCTGTGAAATGGATTGGATACCCTTGCAAGTGGCGGGTAGTCTCGACCTGAATAATGGGATCCGGTATGGTAACTGGCTGTTCTTCGCAGGCAAGCAGATTCAGAATCAGGAACAGGGTCAGCAGGGGGCTTTTCATTGGTTGCTGCTTGGTTCAGGCGTGGTATTACGTCTATTAATCATTGAATTTCAAGGTTACTGCTATGATTGGTTGAGCATCTATCCTCTGGAATAGGTCTGCTGCCTCCAATTCTTTGTAATTCCTGGCGCAACTTATTATTTTTGCTTCAGTACATCATCCAGATCATACATCAAAATACGGGAATTCCATTGGTCCACAACAGCTAAACGGTTTTGGCCATTGTCAAGTTGAATGGAACAAACGCCATCAGGCGAGGCCAACTCATTTTTGCGCCAATTGTTGAGGAGATGCACCTGGGCTGTACCGGCAATAATGGATTGCTCATTGTAATTTACACCATCGCTGATGCAGTCGGATTCATCGTCACAGTAAAAGGGTGCTCTGCTACCAAAGTGGGTTAGTCTTTCCCCAGTATCAATGTCATAGCAGTCAACCCGACCCGCTTTTTCAGCCACAGCAAAGAGATAGTCACTAAAAACACTAAGGCCTTCGATAGACTCATCTGTTGTACCATCAATGATCTGCCCATCCGCCAGGGTGACTCCAATGAGGCGATTCTTGAATTTACCAGTGGTGAGATCAAACACACCGATGTATCTCATTTTTTGTGAATTACCGAATTGATCTTTGCTGGGTTTTTCTTCCGCTATGAGCAACAAGTTACGTTCCTCAGAAATAGCCATCCCCTCGCTTTTGCGCATGATGGTGGTGATCTCCTGGGATGCAGCAAAGTCTTTATCATAAACGAAATACGTGCTATCTGCTTTTTGGACTTTCTTAAATTTCCGGAAACCGAAATTACGAACGCCTTCTTTTTTGAAGACTTTTTTGGCCATGTCTATAACAAAAACATCCCCGGATTCAGAGACAATGATACCCTGGGGCTTAATTAACACCCCATCATTCTCTGGTAGATAATATTGCTCAGCAGTTATTTTTCCCTGGCGACCGATAAACTGATCAAATTTCATTTCTTCTGTAAAGCGGGCAATTCTGCCAATTCCTTCCATAGTGACATAGATAAATCCCTGACCATCACTGCTAATCCCAGTAGGTATAATTTCCACATCCTTCAAACCAAGTGTGGATGTATCAATTGAACATAGCAGCTTCCCCACCTGGTTAAAATACTGAATGCGGTTATTGTCCACATCAGTGATAATTACATTGCCATTCTTTTGGATTTCAACGTCATCAGGTTGAGCAAGTTGATCCATTCCTGATCCATACCCATTTTGGAAAGCAGGGAATATTTGCAGGGGTTTCAAATGCTGCTTTTGTACAACCACTTCTGTACCTGCTGTGCAACCAATGAGAAAAGCCAGGCTTACTATCGTGATTCGCGTTAAAAAATATTTTAATCCAGGCACGGCAATATCCTCTATCTCCGATTTATAACATTTGGTTCTAATTTGGCCTAAAAACAGATCAGCCCGGATTATCCGGGCTGATCATTATTAAACAACAGCAGCTAAAGCTCCAATTAACGAGCCCAAGCAGCTGTAAACATCGTGATAGTACCTTGACGTTCATTAGCGGAAAAGGCAATACCATTGGTCTGGTGCATTCCTAGACCTTCTGATCCGATGTTACTTTTTTCCATTCCAACATCACCAACGCCGTTATCTTCACAACAATCAATATCAAGATTACCAGCTGGAGCGATGGAATCAAAGACTGGATTTTCAGGGTCGGTTACATCATAGACAATAACTCCATGACTTTCCTGCAAAGCAAAAATAGCATATAGTTTGCCGTCCTGTTCAACCAAGGAACATTCTTCAGGCTCTGTGCGTTTTTTGGCTTTTCTTGCATCGATGTTATATGGTGGGGCAGGAATGTCAGCTTCAATGATATATGGATTTCCATAAAGGGTTCCATCAGGCAAACTCATCATCTGGAATGTGCCATTTCTTTCATTGGAAGTAAGGGCCATACTTCCATCAGGGGAAATAAACAGTCCGTCTGGTTCAGCTTCAATAGCCTCATCACCAGCAGCACCATCATCTGGAAGATCAACGATTGTGATATCGCTGGCTTCTAATGGAGCATCAGCTACATTAAAAATCATGATCTGACTTGTTTCCTGAACGGAAACAATGACGGTTCCGTCTGAAGATGTTTCACAGTGTTCTGGTTCGGATTCATCATCCCAATTGACAAGATAGTCCTGGACCAGTGTCGCATTGGCGACACCATTAGCCAGACTAATGATAGATACACTGCCACCTAAACGGTCTGCTGGTTTACAGGGACGATCTTCACGATCATCCTCACAGGCAACGATGAGGTGTGAACCATTCTTGGTAAAGGCAGTTCCATCGGGATTGTACCCAACTTCAACTTCCTTTACAATGGACCCATCGGAGAGCTTGACAAACATGATCTTTCCTTTGGCACAATCGGTTTCTGCGACACAGACAGCAACGTAGTTTTCGCCATCAATCACAGGTGAAACATCAATGGAAGTCATCTCAGCTGTAGCTGAACCTGGATCCAGATCATAGGTTGATCCGAATGAGAAACTTGTTGATGTGTAATCAATAACCGTTAGTCTGCCTATAGCTGATGATACAAATACTGCTTGATCATCTGACCCAGGTACCATGCGCACAATCTCAGCATTAGCATCTGCCCCTGCATCTAGTGTCATGACTGTCTGAATATCGAAACTATCATAAGTAACTTCGATGTCTTCTGTTTCCTCACATCCAATAAATGCCATTAATCCAAGGATCAACATCATGGACATAAGAACTTTGAGTAACTTGTTCATAGTAACACCTTTCTTTTTTTCGTGTAGCACACGATTTGTTTTATTTGATTCGCGGTTGACATATGATTCAACCGTCTAGTTCTCATCTACTAAAATTCAAAATTTATCTGAAGCAGCATTTGGTCATCATTAACGAGACTGTTGTCAACCGTAATGCCTGTTACTTCGTCAGTTTGCACAGAGCCTCCAGTTACTTCATTTAATATATAATACTCGAGCTTTAAGGTCAAATAGCTGTTGAGTCTGCTTAAGAGAGCGATTGTGGTCATATTTCGATCCCAGGTTGCCGGATCACCAAGCACTGGTGGGTGTCGATCAACATTTAATACACCATACCTGATTATAGGTTCAAGGTTTGCACCATTATTCAGGTTGATTCGATACGATCCTTCAGCATAATAACCGTTCCGGGGTAGCAAGCCATCCATGGCACTGATATATTCTGTTCTAAGACGGACTGCATTAAGATCCATGGTCAGGCGACCACCATACCACCAGTGAGTTAAATCGTCCTCATCACCATATTGATCAGCAACATCGTCATAACCTGGCAAGAATCCCAGTGAGGTTTTCCAGTCGAAATCGTCAATTAGCTTTCCAGTGTAGTACCAGCCTTCAGCCGTTAATCCATAGGCATTTAAGCCCAGTGCTGCACCATATTCAAAGGTTTGACCATTTTTTGGATCATAGTCATCATAGACCAGCATCTTGAATGATTTATCCTCAGCAGCATCGTCCGTACCAAGGGGTCTTTTCATCGCAAATGAAAATTCTCCAGTGACGCCAATATTTCCCAACTCAACTTTTGTTTTCGAGGTAATGTGATACTCTCTACCCTTCCAAAAGGCAGTACCAATCAGTGGCATTCCCTCTGACCGTCTCTTGGTGGCAACCATGGGTTTATTTTTTCCCATTTCGAATCGGGTATTTATAGAAGGGATTTTCAGTCTGGCATAGTGAATATCAACCTTAGCTCTATCATCACCAAAGCGAAGTTCAAATTTGTAATACAAATTCTCACTATAATTAACTCTGAGTCCCAGGATAGCCTTATCGATACGCATGTGAGGACTACGATTTTTGACCTTTTGATAGGTCAGATCCTGATTTTTAAAACCACCGGGGCCTTCTACATCGACAAATTCAAGTTCGACTTCACCATCTAAGACAACATCCAGGCCACTCCCTGTCGTGACCGTGATTCCCTGCCCAAAAGTGAGTAGGGGTAACAGCAAAACCACTCCAATTAGTAACATTTTTAGTTTCATTTTCTCTCCTTTATAAAAAGACATCTTATCTGCCCTTATTTGTTTCGGTTTTCCACAGTGACAGAGGAATCAATGCGGCAACAATAGCAGCGCCGATCCAGAATGTGAAAGCAGTATCAAAGTTATATGTTGCAACACCATTTGTGACTGTTTTGCCTCCATCAATCAGTAATCCGCTGATCCAATCCTGGGTAGCGGCACCGATGTAACTAAATATTCCTACAATACCTTTAACTGACCCAGCAGCTTTGATGGGCAATAGATCCACAGCCCAAAGTCCACCGATATAGACCACCAGAGTCCCCAATGTAAATTCAAATAATCCAAATGCTGCAATACTCATCCACTTATCCTGAGCTGGCAGCAGATAGATCAGCACCAAACTGACGATCTGAATCAAAGCCATAATAAGCGCAGGATGTCTGCGTTTGGAATTGAAGAAATGATCTGAAAACCAACCTGAGAAAATAGCTCCACCAAGCCCGAACATGGTGGCTATTCCCATAACTGTCCCAGCTTCGATCATGCCCAGCCCTTTGGCTTCCTGAAGATATAATGGTCCCCAGCTGTGAATTGCATATCGAACGATATACAGGAAAGTTGCTGACAGTCCAATCTTGATCACCACATGGCTCTTCATAACATCCAGCTGGAAATCTTTGATGGATTTTTTACCTATTGAAGCTTTCTTGACTTTTAAACCTTTAAATTCAGCCACATTGGGTAAACCGTAAGTCTCAGGACGGTCCTTAAGCGTGAAAAACAGGATAACCGCCACAATCAGACAGATCACTCCCGGGACAATAAACCCGGCCTGCCAGCCCCAGATCGAGACGATAGTTGCTGTCCCGATAAAAGTCAGACCTTCACCAATATTGTGGGAAGCAGCCCAAATACCATAGTATGTCCCTCGCTCCTTGGAACTGAACCACTGAGTAACACTCACCACTGCTGGAGCAGATCCCATGGATTGAAACCAACCATTGACAGCCCAAAGCACAGCAAATATCCAAAATACTGAGGTAGATCCAAAAAGCAGGTTTACCACAGCCGAAACACCTAGACCAGTTGACATAAATTTTGCAATATTTGCTCGATCAGCCAGGAAGCCATTGGTCAGCTTACCAAAAGCATAGGTATAAAATAGTAGAGAACCTATAATTCCGAGTTGAGTGGCATCCAGGATACCCGCATCCATCATGGGCTTTTTGGCAACGGATATGGTTAAGCGACCGATATAGAAAATACCATAACCAAAAACAACTGACCATAGAACGCTGTTCCGTTTTCGGTTAAAAGCAGTTTTGATCTTATCAGCTGCCAGGGTAACCGGTTGATCAGGGCCGGTTTTCCAGAAATTAAGGAGTTTGAAAAATGAGGTCATGTTAGATTCCTGATTCAAAAATGTTTGTCAACTGGATTTTTACTTAAACTTAAACAGTGCTGCTGCTTTCAAGGTCCCGGGGACAACCCATTCTGGTTGATATTTGTATAATTCTTCAATAAAGCCAGTACACTTCTCCATTGCTGCGGCATCCCAATGGGCATTTGGAAGAAAGTCATGGTCAAAAGAGAATTCGGGGATACGAATCTCACCCATTTCAGTCTGAAGAATCCAGACTGTCATATCCATCCGGCCATGTAGTCCACCACCAAAATCAAGTTTTCCAGGTTTTACCATCCATTCATCTGCAGCCATATCAGCTACCAGATTCAATTTCGATTCTGGATCAATTCCAAGATTACCCAGCACGGGATAAATTTTGATAAATTCGGCCAGTTTCATTTCTGGTTGGTTTTCCAGCTGAATTGAATTGGATACGGCATAGGTCGTCTCATGGTCACCATTCTTTACCGAATAGTACACAATATCTGATTCCAATTCGATCCGATCATACTTTGGTGTATATCCCTCTGCCATGCTTAGGTCAAGTGCCATCGTTTTTTCAGGATTCGTCTGGCGGTATTTCACACCATATTCAACCCCGGGGTTCTTATGCTCACCTTTATACTTCACCTTTTGACGGAGTAAAAAATTGTTCTGGCGTAACTCTAAATCCTTAGTATCAAAAAATGAAACCTCCTTATGCCCCAGTTTCAGCGGTTTCTCTGATTTTATTATTTCTATCCCCTGATCTGCAGCAACCGTTTTAATGATATCCCAATACTGGGCAAAACCCTGTTTGTAATCCCCAAACATTTCAGGATTCAGCAATAATTTATACTCGCTGGAATTCAGAAAGTAGCTTGGTTCTGGAGAAACAGAAGGTGGAACAGGACCTTCTGCCTTTGGTGCAGGAGCTTGGGTAGCACAGGAGATCATGAGAAGACCTACTGATAGGGCTATTAATACTTTTAAGCTTGGTTTCATTTCATTTTCCTTAGATTTGTTCTTTTTCTAAAATCGTTTTAGCAATATTGCCTATATACACATTGATCTGCTTTAGCAGATCCATCAACTCCAGGTGAACATCATGAGTTTCGATGGATTCGGTTTTTTCTAACTGGACTCGCATCAGATGGGCTTGGCGGTACTCAGTCTCAAGATTTCTATATTTCAAATCCTTTTTCAGGACTCTTTTTACCTTTTTGAGTTCTTGCTCTGTAAAGACAACTTTCAAACGAGCAACTTGCTTTATGACTCGAATGTGAAAGTCCTTCAATTCAGTTTGGCCCTCATCTGAGAAAGGCGTTTTCAGTAACTGTTTTTTCTTCATCAACGGAGTTATACGGCCATGAATGATATCACCAATGCTTTCCATATCGTTCACCATTGACATCATTGCGAATACTTCCACAGCTTGTTGATCACTCAATTCCTGGCGACTGATGCTGAATAAATATTCCGTGACATTTTTTTCAAGAAAATTGATTTTATTTTCCCGCATATCAATCCCTTCAATTAGGGATAACTGCGGATAACGGACATCTACCTCTGGTTCATCCGTGAGAAAGGGACTCAAGAACGCATCTACCATGCGTCCCAGGATTTTAATCATCCGTGACATTTCAGTTCTGGCCAGCTCAATGGCTATAGCAGGGTGTGATATCTGGGAATCATCTATATGCCAGATAACCGGCACAATTCCCTTTTCTACCTGAAAATCAGGTAAAAGTTTATATACATACTTGGCCATGATGGTGGTAAAAGGCAGGAATACAAGCCCCACGGTGATATTAAAAATGGTATGCGCATTGGCAATTTGCCTTGGTGTTTCCAAGGCTAGTTTCTGCACTCCTGAAGCATCTGACACTGGAGAAAGCCAACGTACGAGCTCAGCGAGTTGTGGAACAAACCAAATAAATATAAGAACCCCACCAATATTAAAAACCACATGAGCGATGGCGACCCGTTTGGCACCGCGGATAGTTCCAATACTGGCCAGCCCGGCGGTAATACAGGTGCCGATATTCGCACCAAAGATCATGGGGATTCCAGCATCCAGCGTCAGTAAACCCTGTTGTGCCAAAACGATAACAATTCCGGTAAAGGCACTGCTGCTCTGAATTAAACCCGTAAAAAGGGCACCTATGATCAGACCATAGATTGGATTTTCAAGACCTTCCATAAGATGAATAAAGGGTTCATAACTTCTCAGGGGTTTCATGGAATCCGACATGAGCTTCATTCCAAAAAACAGGATTCCAAATCCCAATAGGGCTTGACCAATATGCTTAACCGTATCCTTCTTACCAAACATGGTCATGAGAAACCCCATGGTTATCATGGCCAGAGCATAATCAGTAAATTTGAAGGCGACGAGTTGGGCTGTGATGGTTGTCCCAATATTAGCGCCCATGATTACAGCCAGGGATTGGGCAAATGTCATGAGTTGGGCTTGTACAAAACTAACCAACATGACCGTTGTTGCACTAGAACTCTGAATTATCATGGTTACAAAAGCACCTAAGCTCAGCCCAACAAGTCGGTGTTTGGTAAGTGCAGCTAGAATATTCCGCATGCGATCACCAGCGACCTTCTTCATCCCATCACTCATCTTTTCCATACCATAAAGGAAAAATGATAAACCTCCCAATAAACCCATTACCAGGAATGTCCATTCAATTTCAGTTCCCATGTGGTCACTAGCGAACAGTGGGCTGGATGAAAGAAGTAATATGGCTATAATGACTCTCATGATCAATCCATGTCAGTTTTGTTCGCTGTTATTGATAAAATGATTTTAGCAATTTCTCCTGTATAAACGTTTATACGTTTCATGAGCTCAAGTAATTCTGTATGAATCTCGTCCGTTTTCATTGATTCTTTTCGGGCACTATGGAGTCGTTCCAAATGAGCAATCCGATATTCCTCTTCAAGATTGGCATACTTTTCTTGCTTACGTACAACTCTTTGAGCCTTCTCAGGGTCTAACTCAGAAAATGTGTTTTTCAGGCGGCTGAGCTGCTTACAGACTTTTTTGTGGTACCTGATAAGCTCTGCTTTTCCCTCATCTGAAAAATCAAGCTCCAAGGCTCGTTTCTTAGAAATCAGAGGCAAAAGATTGCGCTCAATGATATCACCAATGGTTTCCATGTGGCTACAGATGGTGGTCATACCAAATACTTCTTTGATCTGTTTATCAGACAATTGTTGCTGCCCAATCTGCAACAGGTATCGCTTCACTTTCTTTTCGAGGAAATCAATTTTCGTTTCCCTCATTTCGATGCCCTCAATGATCGTCAGTTGTGAATGGATGGGATCAGTTCCCGGCTTATCGCTCAAAAATGGCTTAATAAAACCATTAAGCATGCGTTGGGAAATCTTCGCCATCCGGTTGATCTCAGCTCGTGCCAAATCAAGTGCTAACGCAGGGGTTTCGATAGCTGAATCATCTAAATGCCAGGTTGCAATAGTGAGATCTTTCTCATCTTCAACATCTGGATAA
>JAYEKW010000163.1 GCA_034716895.1 Candidatus Neomarinimicrobiota bacterium | reverse complement strand
AGACCGACTTCGGCATAGGCAGGCATAGCCATAGCTATGGTAGGAACTTTAAGTGCAGAGAAATGGAAAAAGCTGAAGAAGTTAAGGTGCAGGTTGGAGGTGCACTTGGTATTATACCACCATAGCTTTGAGATCGCATCGTTTCACTCGAGACGGCCTTTATGCTGAGTGAGAAATACTGTGATGGAGTGCCGCCTGTTCTCGTTTTCCAGACTGCGCCGTGGTAGGCTGTCGTTGCAATCCATCACAAATCGAAAAAAAGTCTGCACCAAAATAGACCCAAAAAAAGCGTAGACCGAAATCTACGCTTTTTTCATTTTTTAGATGATTTGATCAGGTCTTAAACAACACCCTGATCCATCATGGAGTCAGCAACCTTCAAGAAACCAGCGATATTGGCACCGGCAACATAGTCACCGTCATGGCCATAACGTGCAGCAGTTTCAAAGGCATTATTGTGAATATTCTTCATGATGTTATGCAGACGTTCATCCACTTCTTCACGGGTCCAGGAAAGACGCAGACTATTCTGAGACATTTCCAGTCCGGAAACAGCAACACCACCAGCATTGGCAGCTTTGCCAGGACCATAGAGAATCTTGGCTGCTTGGTATACTTCAATTGCTTCAGGATCAGAAGGCATGTTAGCACCCTCAGCAACCACGAAACAACCGTTTGCCATTAGAGCTTTAGCCTCATCACCGTTTACTTCATTCTGAGTAGCACAAGGTAGAGCTACATCACACTTGGTATACCAGGGACGTTTTCCCTCGAAGAATTCAGCGCCAAACTCATCGGCGTATTCTTTAATACGACCACGACGATTATTCTTGAGATCCATAACCCAAGCCAGTTTCTCACGATCAATTCCGTTTGCATCATATATTGTTCCGGCAGAGTCAGAAAGCGTAACCACTTTACCACCAAGATCCAGAACCTTTTCTGTGGCATATTGGGCAACATTACCACTACCAGAAATAGCAACAGTCTTGCCCTCGAAGCTATCTCCACGGGTTTTAAGCATTTCTTCTGCAAAATAAACAGTTCCATAACCAGTGGCTTCTGGGCGAATCAAACTACCACCCCAGTTGAGGGCTTTTCCAGTTAGAACACCTTCAAAAGCATTACGTAGTTTTTTGTACTGACCAAACATGAAACCGATCTCGCGGCCACCTACACCGATATCACCAGCTGGCACATCTGTGTTAGGACCGATATGGCGAAATAGTTCGGACATAAAAGATTGAGTAAAACGCATTACTTCAAGATCTGATTTACCTTTAGGATCGAAATCAGCTCCACCTTTACCGCCACCCATGGGTAGAGTTGTCAGAGCATTTTTAAGAACTTGCTCAAAGCCTAAAAACTTTAGAATACCAAGATTTACACTTGGGTGGAATCTCAAACCGCCCTTATAAGGACCAATGGCGCTATTGAATTCAACACGGAAACCACGATTGACTTGAACAGTACCTGAATCATCAACCCAGGGTACACGAAATATGATCACACGTTCTGGTTCAACCAGACGCTCAAGAATCTTAGCTTCCCGATACTGGGGATTTCGATCGATCACGGGCATCAAAGATGTTACAACTTCTTCGACTGCCTGAATAAACTCCGGCTGAGCCTGGTTCTTTGCCTGGACACCAGCCATAAATTCTGCAACATGATTAGACATGCTTACCTCCTAAATGTTGGATCTCAGCCTTCATACTGCGCTCCTGATGCCGCACGCTTAACGATACGATCGAGACGCCAGTCGCTGAATTATCCGATGTTTGAATACTTTTTTGCATTGCTTTCCTAGTGAGACAAATCTTGTGCCATTTTCGCTCCATTTAGAAAATATCAACATTCTGCTCATAATAAACTATTCGCGAATCTGAATTATTATCATTTACCTGCCCATTTCAATACTGATTACGCTTATCGGTCCATTTTTTAACTTTTGCTCTTTTCATCAAATGAGTATCAGCAATTAATTTGCATGTCAAAGCTATCTCAGATATTTTATTAGCTAAACTAAAAGAACAAATAGGTGAATGTCTTGCTTCACACTCTGATAAGTCGTATTGAAAGTGCTTCACAAAACATTGAAACTGAGATCAAACAGTATTTTGATTCTTTCAACCAACAGAGTGTGCTTGATCAAGCTATCTGGGTCATCGATATTCTCAGATTTGGCGAATTGATTCTTGCTTCAGGAAGTCCCGAAAGTCAACGTCTGCTCCTTGAACAGGGCTGGAATCCAAACTTCACGGCACTGCTGAAAAACAACAATGCCCAGGATCAATGGTTTGATCTGGAAATGCAGCTGATCCGGAAACTGAATTATACACCTGGAGTTCTTTTTCAACGTCGTTCCGCCATGTTGGACAAGAAGTCCCTCTTCAAATTCAAACTGGGGCGCGAGTGGCAGACACGCTCCTGGTCTGCCATCAGCAATACCGTTGACCATCTGGCGGCTGGACTCATTGATCTCATGGGAAGCACGGCTCCACGTATTGCCATTTTATCGGAGAACCGCCTGGAAGTAGCCTGTACTGATATTGCCTGTCTCAGTTATGGGTTTGTCAATGTCCCGATCCAACCAGCAGCTCCACCAGCCCAGGTTGAATACATCCTGCAACACGCTGAGATCGAGGGGATTTTCATCTCGGATTCTCAACACCTCCGAACCATAGAAAGCATTTTACCTGGATTACCCAGATTAAAGCATATCATCACCTTCAATGATGTGGCCTCAACCAATCCACTGGTGAAGCCCTATAAGCGGTTGGTGGAAGATGGGGGTACTGGTGATGCAATGAACTGGCTGGAAGGGATCCGGCTGTCTGTAACTTTGGACAAGATCGCCAGTATCATGTATACATCAGGGACGACTGGTCATCCTAAAGGGATCGTCTTTACGTATGAAAATATCATATCCAAACGATTTGCCCGGTCGTTGGCATTGAATTTGGGTGGAAGTGATAGATTCCTTAGTTTTCTACCTCTGTTCCATACTTTTGGTCGTTTTCTGGAAATGTGGGGATCCATTTTCTGGGGAGCGGAATACACCTTCTCCAGCGGCAAGGGAATTCAATCATTGCTCAGTGACTTGCAGGATATCAACCCCACAGTCCTGATCAGTATCCCCAAAAGATGGCAGGATATCTACGAAACTATTGGCCATAAGATCGATATCATCAATGAGGATGAAAAAACGATCCATCAGGTCGTTAGTAAAGTGACTGGCGGTGCTCTTCGTTGGGGATTATCTGCTGCAGGGTACCTGCCTCCTGAGATCTTTCATTTCTTCCAAACGCATGATCTGCACCTCCACAGCGGGTATGGAATGACAGAGGCAACAGGTGGCATTACCATGACACCAACAGGGGGATATGTAGAAAATTCTGTGGGGCTACCCCTCCCCGGTATGGAGACCCATTTAGCTGATGATGGTGAGTTGTGGATTCGGGGCACCTATGTTTCAGGGAGCTATTGGAAGCCCATTGAACCTGACGATCGCCCTGATGGCTGGTTTACCACAGGTGATATTTTTCAAACCCTGAAGAATGGTCAGATCGAGATCATCGATCGCAAAAAAGAAATTTACAAGAATGCCAAGGGACAAACCATTGCCCCTCAGAAGATCGAGAATATGTTCCGCGATTTTGACAGTATTCATCAATTGTTCATTGTAGGGGATCACATGCCCTACAACACTGCCCTGGTGAGGATCAACCGAAAACACCCTGATTTGCTTGATATCAGAAGTGATGAACAAAAACTGCGTGATTATGTGGCGACCATGATTCACTCGGTTAATTCTTTTTTAGCGCCATTCGAAAGGATCGTTGATTTTCGCCTGGTGAACCGCGATTTTAAAGAAGATCAGGGGGAATTAACTGGAAAGGGCACCTTCAAGCGCAGCACCATTCTCAAGCATTTTGAAGAGACGGTTAAAACCTTGTATGAAAAGCCCTATAAGTCATTCTTCATGAATGATCTGGAAGTTCAGATCCCAAACTGGATCTTCTCACAACGGGGCTGGACCCAAAATGATCTGGAAGTAAAAGGGGCAGTTCTCAGGCATAGGAACCGTAAATTTTTGTTAAGAATCGAACCGGGAAATGGCGAGATTCGGATTGGAACCTTTTTCTATCAATTCGAGGGAAAAGTACTTCCCTTTGATGATTTCATTAGACAACCTGCTTATTGTATTGGCAACAGAGACTTGGAAGATTTCCTGGATTATCCGAACCTAAGGATCAAGCCATTGAATAAGACACCGGGTTGGCTTCCCGGAACCTGGGTCAACATCGATTCTTCAGCACAGGAAATAGCTGGTTATGAAGATCATATCCAAAAAGCCCTTGAGCACGCAGATAACTCTCTGGAAGCCCTGAAACCTGTCATCAACCTGATCTATTCTCAGGCCTTACATCCATCACAAGCAGCTTTCCAACTGTTGGCGCGCATCTATTCGAATTCAGGTGAAAGTGTGCGACACATCATCCGCTATGCTTTCTTGCGTCTGATCCGATCAGATGACCTACCTCAGTCACAGTTTGCAGTCGAACAAATTGTGGCTTTGTATCCAGCCAAGGAGTTTGAACGAGTGGTAAACTACGCTTTGGAGCGTAAGCTGCTCTTTACAGGAGGTTCAAATGACACCTCCTGGTCAAACATCAATATTCACAAGGTATCCCTGGCCACAGATTTCCTGAAATGGTTATCAAATCAGGAAAGCAATATTTCGGAACCTTCCATTTTGCTGCGTAACATTCTGGGAATTTTACTCTCATGGGCGAAACAATATCCAAAGTATTATGCCACCATCCGTTCTGCATTGATCAGCGCAATGGTCAACCTCCCTCCAAGTAGCAAATTAGCCCAGCAGAACCTTTCAGTTTATGGAACACTTTCCCATAATTTCTCATCAGCCATGGGTGAGATCACACCGACCAATTCAGATATCTACGCTGAACAAGCTCCTGGCTGGGAAGCTGTTCTGGTGTTTGATAAGCCAGTTTCTCAAGCTCATCGACTACGAATTACCAGCACATTCACAGACACTACATTATTAAATGAATCCTTATACCTCTTCTTTGATGGAAAGCATCTGGCACTTCAGGATATCCCACCTCAGGGTATCTGGATCACACTGCTGGGAGCTGCTCACGGAAAGACGGTTTACCGTGTCACCGTGCAGAGTAATGCACGAAGTTATAAATTTGCAATTAATCTGAATGACCATCTGAAACCTGAACAGCTTAACACAGAGCTTTATTGGCTCATGGCTTGCTCCCGTGAGAATCATTTGGATCAATTGGTTGAAACATTTGGCTCTTACCAAAAAGAATACGATCTCTGGTCAGAAGAGTACATCCCCGGGCTGACAGTTAGACAATATCTGAAGCAGGCAGTTTGGGCTGAATCCTCGGATGAGTTGCCTGCTCCTGAATACCTGTGGCCCCATTTTGTTTGGACAGGTGTATACACCTATACCAGCTTTTGGAAAAGAACGCGTTTCCAAAAAATGATCGGGGTTCCCAGTCCTGGAAAGATAGTGGTACCTATTCATGACTACCATGTGGGTGGAAGGTTGGTTTCCATTTCTGATATTCGATCGGTCCGCAGCGAACTGGTCTTTCTGGAGAATTTGGAGTCTGCATTTGTCCGTGAGACTGAAAAAGCTTTTGGAGATTTTCAGCTTTGTATTGAATCCAATATAATCTATCATGCAGTCAGGGAAGCCTTGGGTCAAAAACACACCCCGGCATTTTTTAAGGCCATCCTGAGTGATCCAGAATTAAGCACTGTCAGGCGCAAAGACCTCAAATCGTTCCTGGCCACTGTTCAGGAGCAGGGTTTTCAGACTAAATCGGTCTATTTTGCCACTCGCCGGTATCATCGTTGGTTGTCTATAAATCAGGAAGCTACCCTAAAGGCCAAGGCTCATTTTCTGAAAGGTCTTTACCGGGATTATCATATTCAGGATAGCGAACTTGAATACCCCGATGCCCGGGTTCAGCTTTTTTATCAAACAGTCTTTTCACAGGCCAATGATACGCTGAAAGAATATCTGGTAAAGCTTGCTCAGAATCTACGACATCATGCTTTGGATGGACTGACTCTTCAAAGCGAGATCAGCCAATACATTGGCCATCAAGAGGTCGATGAATACTCCGCTTTTTTTCTCAAAAGGTTGGCTTTCCCAGAACTGCCACCCAGCGAGGATATTGAGCTTATCGCAACTCGTTCAACAACCCTGGATGAAGTTGAGATCATGATCTTCCGCCATAATAATAAGGGGGAATCCTATCGCATCCGGCGTGCAATGCACCCTAAAGAGATCATTCAGTTACAACAGCTGTTCCTGAAGACCAATATGGATGTAGGATTTACACAGGAACATCATTTCCTGGTGGCTCTGAACCAGCGGGAACGGGTTATCGGTGGACTATTCTACCTGGATCAAGGTGATGACCTTGTCTATATGGATAAGGTAGTCGTTTCAGAGAATCAGCGTGGCAATGGAATCAGTCGCGGTCTTCTGGATGAATTTGTAAATCGCATGCGTATTGCTAAGAAGAAGATGATCACAACCGGCTTTCTGCATCCTGGATACTTCTACAAGTTTGGTTTTATTATTGAAAAAGACCAGGGAGGCCTGGTCAAATATTTATAGTGAACGCTGTAAAATGAGGGAATCCAGCTAGTTTGTTTCGTCCTCATCTTCCTCAAGAAGATTTTTCATAATCTTGGAAATAAGAGCCTGCTGAATAGCTGCCTGCAGCTCAACATCACTAAATGGTTTTGTGAAGATACCGTGAGAACTGGCTTCCCGGGCAGAATCAAGTGTTGATTTGTCAGTATGGGCAGTAATGAAAATAACTGGAATATCGCTGATTCGGGTGATCTCACGAGTGGCTTCCAAACCTGTCATCCTGCCCTTCAGTGTAATATCCATCAGGATGATATCAGGATCATAGAGCTCAGCTTTTATGATCGCATCGCGACCGTTGTTCACTATACCAATCACTCCATATCCCATTTCCTCAAGCCTGAGTTTTATTTCACTGGCAACAACTATCTCATCTTCGACTATTAGAATACGCGTATCTTTTAGTTGCATCGGGCTTCTGTTCCAGCTTTCTCCTTGAGGTTGTTTATATAGAATCGCATCCATCTAGCTATTATTCTTTTCATCATTCATATCTGAGCGTGCCAATTAAACACAATTTAGGCAATTTATCCATTATAAATCTTGGTCACATCCATATAATTAAAAGCCCCGGTAAGAACCAGGGCTTTCTATCGGTCTGTATCCCCGCTTTTACAAAATTGACTTGATAAACTCGGTAGTCAATGATTTTGGTCTCTCTAGTGGCAGGCCAACAGCACGATCCCAAACAGTGGATGCTAAAACACCCATGGCACGGGAAACGCCAAAGAGAACCGTATAAAAATCATATTCGTGCATCCCATTGTGTACCAGCAACACACCTGAATGGGCATCCACATTTGGCCAGGGGTTTTTGGCCTTCCCCTGCTCCAGCAGGATAGGTGGAACAACTTCATAAAGCATGCTGACAACCTGGAATAGTTCATCATCGGGCATATGTTTAAGTGCAAACTCACGTTGTGCGGAATAACGAGGATCAGTTTTTCTCAAAACAGCATGGCCATAGCCGGGAACCACATTGCCTGAAGCAAGCGTATCCCAGACAAACTTTTTAAGTTCATCCATGGTAGGTACGCCACCACCCAATTTTTCTTTAACTTCCATGATCCAGCGTAACACTTCCTGATTAGCCAGGCCGTGAAGCGGTCCAGCCAGTCCATTCATTCCAGCAGCCAGCGAATAGTAAACATCTGACAGAGTTGACCCAACCAGGTGAGTCGTATGGGCGGAAACATTACCACCCTCATGATCAGCATGGATAGTCAGGTAGATGCGCATGAGTTCACGGAACATCTTGGTGTCAAAACCCATCATGTGAGCCAGGTTACCACCCCAATCCAGTGAAGGATCAGCAGGAATTATGCTACCATCTTTATAGGTGCGACAATAGATATAGGCTGCCAGGGCAGGTAAACGAGCCAGAAGATTCATGGTATCTTCGTAGGTTGGTTTCCAATAGTCCATCTTGTTCATACCATCACGGTATTCTGAGGCAAATTGCGATTCAGTCTGCTGAGCAACAATACCAGCTGAAAATTGGGTCATTGGGTGAGTATCTTTTGGAAGAGCATCAATCACTTTATAGACATGTGCTGGAAGCGATCCACGTTCCTGCCATTCTTTGGTAACTTCAGCGACATTCTCTTCTGTGGGAAGTTCACCAGTCATCAAAAGATAAAACAGACCCTCTGGTAAGGGTTCTTCACCTTCAGCAGCTCGAGGAAGTTTTTCCTGCAGATCAGGAATAGTGTAGCCTCGAAAACGGATACCTTCTTCAGGATCCAAAGCAGAAGTTTCGGTGATCATGACCTTAACCCCACGCATACCACCGTAGGCCTGTGCCACAGTCACATCACATAATTTTTTATCGCCATGATTTTTACGAATATTACCGACTTCTTCACGAAATGGTGGAATGATCTCTTCCATTCTGGTCTTCAACATGGACATATTTATTTCTCCTTTTATTGGCTTGAACTTCTATAAACTAAATGAACAAGAAATTGATTCTAGAAAATACTTGTGCTAAACCGCAATTATTACTCTCGCAAATCAACTTGCAAATATAGTGCCTATGGACAGCGTTTGCGAAACTTTTTTATTGCCAAAGAGAAACTACTCGTTTGTCAAGTAATGCTTATTGAATTTAACTCAGCTGATCAGCCTGGTATTAAGAGCTGTTGAATATTGATTCCATTTAGAAGACTTTGAATTAGTTTGGCGTATGAACACCGAACGAAACCAACTCCCACATCATTTAAAAACTCGACTGATGGATCAGTTGGGAGACCAGTTCAAGGATTATGAAACGGCGCTGACCACACCTGCACCGATCTCGGTGCGTTTGAATCCCGGAAAACCAACCAGACACTTTCTCTCAGAGGAGATCGTCCCCTGGTGTAGTCTCGGTAGATATCTGGACCAACGACCACGCTTTACACTGGATCCGCTCTTCCATTCCGGGACCTACTATGTCCAGGAAGCATCATCCATGTTTCTCTCCCATCTTTTTCAAGAGTTGGTGGATATTGAGAAGGATCTGCGTGTCCTCGACCTTAGTGCAGCTCCTGGAGGCAAGGCGACTCTGTTGCAATCATTGTTGAGCCCTGAGTCACTCCTGGTGGCGAATGAGGTCATCTCCAACCGTAATAAGGTACTCCATCAGAATCTGATCCGCTGGGGAGGTGACAACCATATCATTTCGCAAAGTGATCCTAAAGCTTTTCAGAGACTTCCGGGGTTTTTTGATGTGATCCTGGTAGATGCTCCCTGCTCCGGTGAGGGGCTGATGCGCAAAGAACCTTCTGCCATCAATGAATGGTCCTTACAAAACGTCCAGTTATGCGCATCCCGCCAAAGAAGGATCCTGGGTGATATTGAGCCTGCCCTGGCTCCAGGTGGCTTACTCATTTATAGCACCTGCACTTTTTCAGAGACCGAGAATGAGCAAAACGTGCGTTGGCTACAGGATGAGACTGACCTTGAGGCTGTTACGATAGACATTCCTGCAGAATGGGGCATTCAGGTGTTGGACAGGAATCTACCAGGCTATCGATTCTACCCCCATCAACTCAGGGGTGAGGGTTTTTTTATTGCTGCTTTCAGGAAAGCTGCAGGAATCCAGCACAACCGTCAAGGCAAACCAGCCAATGCTTTGAAGTATCGCACTGACCGGGTCACATCTGAAGATAAATTCTGGCTAGCTAACCCAGACCGCTACCTGTTCTTGACTCGGGAGCAACATAGGATCGCCTTTCCAAAGTCAATTTATAGCGATTATTTGGAACTCAGTAAAGCGATTCGGATCACCCACTCCGGCTTGAATATGGGTAAGGTATACCATGGTAAGTTAAAACCCTCTCCAGAACTGGCACTGAGCCAGTCCATTGGATCAGATATACCGGCTGTTGAGCTTGATAGTGAAGCAGCTTTGAATTTTCTGGCACATTCTAGATTGAGCCTACCGGTAGATCTGAATCACGGTCGATATCTGATTACTCATAAGAGCTATGGATTGGGTTGGGTCAACCTCCT
>JAYEKW010000162.1 GCA_034716895.1 Candidatus Neomarinimicrobiota bacterium | reverse complement strand
GAAATGACGCAAAGTGTTGATATATATGGATTTAGGAGTATTCACTATATGTGGTTGTATTTAATGGTTTTAGGGCACATTTCATGAATTCTCAGATACTTCTAGCGGTTTCGTCTATTTTCTATTTTCTATTTTCTATTTTCTACAAGTCTTCGCCTATCGGCTACGCCTGGCAAGTTTTTCAATTTTCAAACTCACCTAAGCTCCACAAAAGTTACCCCTGCCCCCCCTTCATCCAGGCCTCCCAGACGTTTTTCTTTTACTGCGTCATGTTTGTCCAAGATCTCATGGACGATCTGTTTGATGACCCCGGTACCCTTCCCGTGAATGATCTGCAGCATTGATAGATTACTCAGAACAGCTTGATCGATAAAACGACTGAGTTCATCAATTGCAGCTTCGGCCCGATAGCCTCTCAGGTCAAGCGAGTAAGTGCTGCCTGCTCGGTCTGTAACCTTGACAACAGTTGTCGTTCTTAGATCTTCAACTTGCGTTTTTGGTGCCTGGCCCAGCCAATCCATGGGAATTCGCATACGCTTACCGCCCACTTCCACCAGAACTTTTTCCTTATGGGGGGGCTCCAAGACGTTCCCTACCTGGTCCAGGCTTAATACGGTCACTTCTAATCCTTTGATGATGGTCTCAGGTGCGATCTTCTTTAATTTGCGCGGTTCTTCAGTGGCTTCAACAACCTGATCCAGGCGAGATTCAATTTTATCCAGAGCACTATGAACTTCTTTGATACTCTCTTTTCCGGCTTGGTTCTCCCGGATCTGCCGGATCACTTTTTCCACCGTCTGACGGGCATCTGAAATGATCCGCCCGGCTTTTTTGGCAGCATCCCGGTCAGCCTTACGTTCGGCTTTCGTCAGTGAATCAAGGGCTGAGTCTATTCGCTTCTGTTTCATTTTTAAATCGCGCTGCAAAACAGCATTGTCTGATTTAAGACTGGAAAGATTGACCCGTTCAGCTTCCAGCGCCCGCAGTAATTGTTCCATACTGTCCCGCGCCCAGCCGATGTAGCCGCGAGCAACAGTTAAGATCTTCCCTGACAATCCCAGTCGCCTGGATATTTCAAAGCCATAACTGCTTCCGGGAACACCAGCTTGAAATCTGTAGGTTGGTTTAAGACCCTGTTGGTCAAACTCCATAGCCCCATTCATCACGTGCTCAGCTTCATGGGCAAAAACCTTGAGATCACCCAGGTGGGTGGTGGCAATAGTCTTTACGCCCCTTTCTCCCAGTGATTCCAGAATAGCTCTGGCCAGAGCACCTCCCTCAGCCGGATCAGTACCGGTACCCAATTCATCCAACAACACCAGACTGTGAGCAGTAGCCGTATTCAAAATATTGATAATTGTCCCGATATGGGCTGAAAAGGTGGAAAGATCATTGACCAGTGATTGTTGATCACCGATATCCGAGAATATCCGATCAAAGAAGGGAATGATACTACCTTCAGCTGCCGGAACGGGGACACCTGCATTGGCCATCATGGCCAGGAGACCAATTGTTTTTAACGCCACGGTCTTGCCCCCGGCATTCGGTCCTGTTATGATCAGAGTGGTTGTTTCTGCATCCATATGGAGATCAAGCGGAACGACCTTGCGCTGCAGGGCCAGACGCGGATTACGGGCTGCTTTCAGATGGAATTGTCCGTTTCTGGACAGTGCTGGAATTGAGCAGGCAAAAGTTTTTCCAAACTTTACCAGAGCTATGTGAAAATCTATCACCTGGAGCAGTTCATAGTTGGTTAGAATGGCAGCCTGATGGGGGTGAAGTTCAGCGGTGAGTTCACGCAGGATCCGTTGTACTTCCTGTTGCTCCTCGATCTCCATGGACTTGATCTGATTATTCAGCTCAATGATCTCAAAAGGTTCGATGAAAGTGGTTGTCCCGGTATTGGACATATCCTGAATGACACCTTTAACCCGGTGCTTGTAACTACTGAGAACCGGCAGAACCAACCGCCCCCCCTTAATGCCGGCATGTGGATCATTGAGAACTCCCTGATCAGTATATTGCTTGACCAGATCATTCATTCGAGACCGTACAGTACCGGCCGATCTACGTAGTTTACGTCTCAAAGAGGAGAGGGTTGCGGAAGCATTATCCAGCATTTCTCCATCTGCTCCAAAAACTCGATGAATCGCTTTCTCAAGGTTCGGCAGCGTGCTGATCCGCCCAAATACATCTTGCCAGACCGAATCTTCAGCCGGCTGACTATTCCCATATGTTTTTTGAAGAATGCGGGTTTGTTCAAGCACATTATTCAGGGAAATCAAATTTTCACCGAACAGGGTACTTCCTTCCAGAGCCAGAAGTCGTATTGTTTCGTCAAGGTTTTCATAATAATGGACATGAAAGCTAGAGCTAACATCCATAAGAGTCTCGAATTCAGCAATTCGGGCATATTGATTTTCGATATCAAGCTGATCTTCACCTGGCTGAAGCAGTTCAAACCGGTGTTGAACATTATCACCAGCGGCCTCATTGGCAAGCCATTGACGGATATCATCAAAACCTAAATGTTGATAACTATGTGGGTCAGAATTGACAGAACTCATTGCTACCTATTTTGCTGGGTCTTGATCTGGGCTTCCATTTGCTGGATCATCTCATGCATATCTGTTTTCTGAGTTGGATCCATATATTTCATAGCTTCATCCATGAGTGATTTCCCGGAAGCATCTTTACTATTAATGGCACCTTCAAGCAGTGAGTTTGCATCTCCAGACTGCAAAGCTTGCAGAGCTTGTTCAATGATTTCTTTCTGAGGCCCTTCCAGCGATTCCATTGCTTTCTTCATCATCTCACTCTGCATGATATCGGCGGCACCTCCTGGGAGCCCTCCCGGACCGGGGATGATACTATGCCCATCTCTGGAAAGTGTGCCAGTTCCGCTCATTCCAGTAATGGCATCCAGATCCAGACCACCCATGATATCGCCTGATCCACCCAGAGCCTGCTCCAGCATTTTATCTTTCCCCTGACCCATTAGTGAGCCAACGGTCGTTTGCAACAGCGCCAATTCATCTTCCAGTGAAAAGAGCTGTACCATATTGGCAGCAAACACTTCCACTATTGGATAGAGCCTGGACTCTTTCTGCCAGTCTCCTCGCATACTCTCCGGAACCATGGCAAAAGCCCAAACCACGGCTGACAGGATCAGTCCTGCTTTGATCGCGCCAAATGATATTCCACCAATTCGATCTATAGCTCCCAGGTGCATGGTCTTCACTAGTTTTCTGAGTAAGAAGGAGGCAAAGGTAATGGAATACATAACGACCAGAAAGATCAGCACAAAGCCAGCAGTAACCTTATAGGCATCAGGGATGGAGATCAAGGGTTCCAGGAAAAGTGTACCATACTGATTATAGTTCATGGAAGCATAGATGGCGGCATAAACACCCACCATTTTCAGGACTCCATCAATGAGACCCTTTTTTAAACCACTCATGGCCATGACCAGGATGAGTAGCAGGCCAATTACATCAAAACCAGTTGCCATCAAATAAGGATCCTTTTTACGATTTCCTGCAAGCGTTTGCCATCAGCCTTACCGGCTGCGGCTTTCATCAAGGGTCCCATGACCTTCCCCATGTCTTTCATACTCGCTACACCGGTTTTAGCTATAATTGTTTTAACCAGGGTTTCCATTTCTACTTCGTTCATCATCTGCGGCAGGAATTTCTCAAGAATTGTTAATTCAGCCGACTCCTCGGCTGCCAGAAGAGGACGATTGCCCTGCTCATAAAGTACGATTGCTTCCTTCCGCTGTTTAGCGGCAGTTTGCACCAGCTTGATAAATTCAGGTTCGGTGAGCTTTTCACCCTTATCGATCTCTCGCAACTTGATCCGGGATTTTAAATCTCGAATTGTTCTCATCGTTGTTTGATCTTTAGCTTTCATTGCTGTTTTAAGCTGTGCTGTAAGCTCTTTTTGAAAGTCCACTTCGGTCTACTCCTCAGAAAATGATAATCTGACAAAATACTCGAAAATGTAGTTGGTATTGAGAGTTTTTTGGGGAAATAATTGGATGTTATACCAATTAAATGAAAAGGGAATAATATTTTTGTTAACGGTGTTCTTACAAAAAAAGCGTTTTATCTACGGTACGTCAAACACATCTCGCAGGGCTTCCAGAGTTTCTGACAAGTGTTTTTTTTCAATGATGGCTGAGATCGAACTGATGGAAGTTGAAATGGAGAGAATGTTGATCCCCCGAATCCCAATTGACCTGAAAAAAGTCGCTGCCAAGCCACACCGTTCCTTAAAATGCGGACCATAAACAGTCACTAAACTGACATCGTGGATCACTTGAATACTGATGTCATCATAGAGGTCTTTGATCGCCCCGGTTGCCTTGTTGAATGATTCCGAATCACCCTGATGCAAGGTAACTGCCAGATTGGCTTTACCGCGTTTATCAACATTCTCTGCAATAAAGTTTACCGTCTGGCCGTAAAAACAAAATTCTTCCAAAGTTGAGCCACCAGCATCTGGTTCATCTGGTAGATCGAAGATCCTCACGAAGGTCAGATCTTCATCAACGATGATGCCGCCAATGGATTCCTTTTTCACGAAATCTCCCCAATAGGTAATTCGACTATGAATTTACTCCCCTGATCCATCTTACTTTTCACGCTGATGGTACCGTCATGTAATTCAACCATGCGCATGACAATGGCCAGACCCAGACCTGTTCCTTCAGTGACCTGTTTCCGGGCAGTAGGTGTTCGGTAAAATTCTTTAAAGATATTAATTTGTTCAGATTCAGGAATACCAAGACCATTGTCAGATATTGCCACTTGATAGTATGAGGCCATTCTTTTCAACTTGACCTTGATCTCACCATTTTCAGGGGTGTAACGAATCGCATTTGAAATAAGATTTGAGAATATCTTTTTTAACGCAAGCATGTCCCCAAAGTATTTAAATTTATGATCAGTGGCTTTCAACGATAACGTTTGTTGTTTGCGTTCAGCATTGGGTTGCGCTTCGGTCACCAGTTCATTGATCAGTGTGGATAGATCCAATTTTTCAAACTTTTTCTGTTCCTGCATATTACCGTAGGTAAGATCAGCCAGGTCTTTAAGCATTTCGATCATTTCTGCTGTTCGATTGACCGCCCTGTGCACCATATCCTTTACCCGATCATCCACCTGGTTCCCCAGAACATCTTCAATGACCATAAGGGTTGATTGAATAGTGGCAATGGGGGTTTTCATTTCATGGCTGGCATATCTAAAAAAAGTGGTTTTGGTTTCGTTGACTTCCTGCAGTTTTTGATTGGCAACTTCCAGTTTCGCTCGTACTCGACGATGTCTTTCAGTAACACTTTGAGCCAAATAAGCTGAAGCGACCATGGTGATCACAAAAATAAACCAGATAGCAACCACAATACGCAGGTCATCTGCCAGATGAATATCATGAAAAAAGCAAATATGATCGACGTAAATGGAGTGCTCGAGCACCAGCAATCCGGAGTACAGTGCGATTACCAGCATTGAATACAAATAGGAGAAACCACCGGGGAAAATAATACTGGCTAAAATTATATGGAAAACATAAAAAAACGAGAGCGGACTTTCTTCACTCCCCGTGATGTAGACCAGTAGTGTCAGAACCAATAAATCCATGACCATTTGGGCATTCAGGAGGACAACCAGTTTTGACATACCAAGCTGTCTTTTCCCAGATGCTATGCCCATGTATAACAGATTCAAGAAGACCAGTATTCCGGCCGCGATCCCCATCCAGGTAATGCTGAGTGATGGGCCCAGATTAATGGTCTTCAACAGAACAACACCTGAGAGTAGCCCCAAGATCGCAAACCAGCGTAAACGAATCAGCCAGTGATCCCGGCGTAACATGGAAGCGGTTGAAAAAGCGGGAGTCTCAGGAAAAAGGGTCATTGGTCAACTGGTAACCTGATTTGAAGTGTTAACAATCTCTGAATGTCTAAACCTTGATATTCTGAAGAACAACATCTACCAGTTTTTTGGGATTGACTGGTTTTTCCAAAAACGCATCCACTGGTAAAAAATCAGCATCCTTACCGGGGTCGAATTGAAATCCGGTTTGATTTCCCACCGCGGTGAGCATCACAACGGGGGTATCCTTGATCGCAGACTCTTCCCGGATCTTATAGGCCACATGAAAGCCCTCATCCATGGATGACATCATGACGTCCAGCAGGACGAGATCTGGAGTTTCTGCTCGAATCATCTCCAATCCTTTTTCACCATCCTGAGCATCGATAACCTCAAAACCAGCGGCTTCAAGAGTAATACGCATAACTTCAACCAGATCGAAGTCATCATCTATGATTAAAACTTTTTTTGCCATTTTATAATTTCCTCCTAGGTGTAAGCACCAAACAAGTTAAAACTAATAAAGTTAATCGTCATTTGGCTATTATTGATTCGCGACCCCAGTTTATTTTTATTTATGATCATGAGGGCAGAACTTCTATAACTTCCAATTTTCGTTTAAATACATCTTGAATCTTTTTAACAACTGTTTTCAAAGCCTGTTGAACGGGTTGTGATAGGGTGCCCTTAAATTGAAGTGAATCTGGTTCAATACCAATGATTTTCAGGCTTTCTGGAAGCATTTCCAGGGAATCAGCTATTTTCAGAGCTTCAGCCAAACCCAAACCATGTAAAGACATGGGGTCATCATCCAGGATCAGCTGGGCTTGAGCTGGGTCAAAGCTTACGACACTCCCCGGGTCTCTGCCCATGCAACAGGCATCCACGATGATAACCTGTTGACGACCCTCAAGATACTCCAGGATACTAAGTGCATCACTTCCTGCATCTACCAGTTCCAGATCCTGATCAGACATATTGGCAAGCGCATCGATCACCAATGACCCTACGGCATCATCACCGCGAAGTCTGTTACCGACACCAATGACTGTTAATGTAGTCATCGGAACTATTCGATAAAGTCAACTTCTAACATGTGAACCGAACAAGATATACAGGGATCATAAGCTCTAACCAACATTTCCAGATTAAGGGTGATTTCTTCCTTACTCTTGTTGATGATCTCAGGAACCAATTTCAGCATGTCATTATCAATATTGGCCAGATTTTGACCAGTAGGAATGACACAATTGGCCTGGATGATATTTCCCTTGTTATCATAAGTATAATCATGAAAGAGAATACCTCTGGGTACTTCATTTGAGCCAAAACCTCTCCCATACCGGGTGGGGGTCTGATTGGGTTTCTCATTTTTGAGACCATTGGCAATCAGGGTATCAATAATGCGAACACTATCCACAACACAATGAACTACCTCAACAACCTGTGCAATAGTATTCATGTAGGGATTATAGCAATTAGGTTTCAATCCCATGGCTTCAGCAGCGGCAAGGGCTTCTTCACCCAATTGGGCGTGGTTGTTATTCCAACGCGCCAAAGCACCAACGAAGTAGGAATTTCGATTATACCTGGCATGCTTTGAGGTACTGTGATCCACCACAAACTCATTGGTCACATCCAAATAATCCTTAACTGGAATTGAACCACTATCTGATGAAAAAATAGCTCCCTCATAGAGGGCATATTCATCTGCATTCTTGAGGGATATATATTCTGTTTCACGCTCAAACTGCGGGATAGCTCCAGCTAAAGCCTGCATGGTTTTAACAGTTTCCAGGCCATCTGGCAAAGTTTCTTCCAGAAGTTTACGCTTGATCTCAAGCAACTCTGCTTTTTCCGGGATACGGGTAAAACCACCTGGCACGGGAGTTATGGGATGAACGGCCCGACCAGAAACGATATCGCCAATGTCATTTGCCACTCGTTTCATCCTCAGGGCTCTAAGCACTACATCCTTATGGGTTGCGATAAGCGGAAAGACACTTCCGGCACCGAGCAAATCAGGGGCAGCTAAAAAATAAGCATGCAGGATATTTGATTGCATGGTGGCACCATGCACCAGCAGTTTTCTCAATAACCTGGTCTGTTCAGAGATCTCCAGTCCCAGTGCATCCTCAGTTGTTACCAAAGAGGTCAATTGATGTCCCAGTGAACAGATGCCACAGATCCTGGAAGTAATGATGGCTGCTTCATGAAAGCTGCGACCCTTCAGCATTGCTTCAAAGAAGCGCGGGGGTTCCACGATACTTAGATGGGCTTTTTCCAGCACCCCATCCTTCATATTCACTACAATATTCCCATGACCTTCCACGCGGGTCAGATGATGGACTTTTATGTTTAGATCGCGACTCATAGTTGAACCTCATTTGCATTATAGAGTAGCATACGTTTTTTAGCTTCATCCAGACTGATGCCGTGGCTGGTCATCACTTCCAGCATACCATCCAGATTGGGATCATCCAACAGTCCACGACACCCCGTGCAGAATTGACCAAAACTGGGGCAAATAGCATCACAACCACCTCGGGTGATGGGTCCCAGGCAAACCATACCGCGATTGTACAGACATTCATTTTCATTCAGCTTGCACTCTACACAAACGGGTGATCCATATTTCGGTGGTTCTTTTCCCAAAACCAGAGCTATCAACAGCTTGAGGAAGTCCTGCTGGGTCATGGGACAACCATGGACTTCATAATCCACTTTGACGATAGCAGAAACAGCCATGGCTGGCAGGGTGGCGAACAGATATTTATCCTCTTTATAAACGGTTTCGCGTACTTCATCTATAGGATGTAGATTCTTCATGGCATTGACGCCACCATTGACGGCACAAGCTCCCAGTGCAACCAATATTTTGGATCGTCGCCGGATATCATGTATACGCTCCACGCAGGACGGTGAGGAGATAGAGCCCTCGATAAAGGCAATATCATAAAAATCAGCCTTGTCGTCCATGGCTTCACGGAATTCAACAAGATCGATATGTTTTAAAATATCCAGCAGATCATTTTCCAGGTTGAGCTTATTGAGCTGACAACCTTCACAACTGGTGAAATCAAAGAAAGCAACTTTTGGTTTCATTAGAAAGCCTCCTCCAATGGTTTGATATCAGCATAATTGAAAACTGGACCCTCCTGACAGCAGTACACACCATTAATCTGGCAGTGCCCACATTTTCCCACGCCACATTTCATACGACGTTCCAGAGAAACGTAGATCTGGTCGTCAGCCAACTGCTTGGACTTGAGAGACATGATCACAAATTTATACATGATAGGGGGACCAGTGATCGCTGCGATGGTTGTGTTGAGATTCAGATCAAGACCGGGTATCAGAGTGGTGATCACACCTGTATTCCCTGTCCAGTTTTCATCTCCCTGGTCAACAGTCACGTGAAATTCAACATCGTCTCTGGCTATCCATTCAGCAATTTCTTCCTTGAACAGCAGCTCATTGGGTGTTTTGGCACCGTATAAAATAATCAAACGACCAAAGTCTGTTCGATTATCCAAAACATAATTGATCAACGATCGCAGGGGCACCAGTCCAATTCCACCAGCAATGATCAGGATGTCTTTACCGAGGAGCTTCTCAATGGGAAAACCTTTGCCATAGGGTCCTCGGATTCCGAGGGAATCACCCGCCTCATATTTTTTAAGGACATTGGTCAGGACACCCACTTGACGGATACACAATTCAAAGCGCCCATTGTTATGGGGGGCACTTGAGATGGAAATAGGGGCTTCCCCAATACCGAAGGCAGAGACCTCCACAAATTGTCCGGGGCTGTGCCCCAGATCCTGGCCTTCCGGCATTTCTAATTCATACCACTTCTCCATGTCGGTGATCTGTTTTGCCTGGGTCACCTTACACATCGTGGGAAAGTAGAGATCTTGGGCTTCATCTAGTTTGACATCTTCAAAACGTTTCATATTGACCTCCGCTCCCTTAAACCGATACTCGTTGGTGCAGTTGAGCCTGCTCATCTTCGTGAATAAGATCATTCACGATCTCCGGTAACGAGATACCTGCCGGACAAAAGGCAGTACAACGTCCACAGCCAACACACCAGGGCAAACCTTCTTCGTCAGTGATGTATTTAAACTTACGGTAGAGACGATGCCGGGTTCTATTTATGGTATTCTCTCTGAAATTCTCACCACCGGCCACTTCAGCAAAAGTACTTAACATGCAGCTGTCCCAACTACGTTGGCGCTTGCCATCTTCAGCCGTGATTGTTACTTCATCATTTACATCAAAACAGAAACAAGTGGGACAGGTCAAGTTACAGGCACCGCAACTCACACAGCGTGAGGCTACCTCAGCCCATACATCAGAATGATAGGCATATTGAAACACACGGGGCAAACGATTGTAGTGATAACGAATCTTGGTTTTGAATTCCCGTCCCTCGACGATCTCAGGTTCAGCAGTTTTCAGTTTATTGAAACCATGGATCAACAAACGGCCGTTTTCGGTTAAAACGTACAACTGATAATCACCATCCACCTCATTAAGGAAAAGATCAAATCCCTCCATATCTTCGATGGCAATTCCTACGCTTTCAGAAAAATGGAATTCATCTGGAGTAAATGATATTCCCACAAAACGTGATTTGGTACGCCGCTTGAGGTAATTTGACTCAACATTACCAGAGAGCATGCTATGATCCAACCTGAGAATGGATTGCATCTCATAGCTATGAATTGCAAAATAAACTTTTGGTTCGATGGGAATCTCAACTGGGGTGGAAGTCAAATCATTCAGTGAAAAGCTCACTAACTTCTCCACTGGCGGAAGAAACTCTTTTTTTAAAGGCAGCAACGTTCTGTTATAGTCCAGAACAACCAGACTACTGTCACCTACAGTCTCAAATGAGTACGAAACATCCCCTTTCGCATGAGGAGCAACGACCTCCCCAAAAGCCCCCAGATGATCGATCAGGGCTGGGACATCAGTGCGTAATAGAGAAAAACACTCCATGATGGCATCCTTGTATATTTGATTGGTTATTAATATCAATCACATCCATTTAATCAGGGAAATGCAAAGCACATGCCATTGATTGTTTTTCGCTCTGACAATATTTAAGAATATTAATATATATTTGACTAAATCATTTACTCACTCTGTAAACGACTATCACAAGGCAACAATACACGCTGATATTTAATTCGTAGCGTAGGTACTTCCTGGGAGTATCTCCCAGGTGCCTGGTTGTTACCTTTGGCGCAGACTGAGATCAATGTTATTTGTGTAGGAATTATACTAATAAACCGCTTCAACGGTTTACTTTGAGAAAATTAATTGAGGGTAATATCGTCTGTGATCCCGGGGTCAACTCGTTTTAGTAACTCGAGGGTTTCGATCTGATCATCAATGTGCCACAGAATCCGGCTGGCTCGCTCACGAATAGAATCCATGGCTAAAAGTTTATAATGCTCCCCATTGCGTAGCGGTAAGGTTCGGGCTACCAGATTCACCAGACTGACAAAGGGTTGTTCGCTGTCAAGAATGGGGCTAAAATCAAGGCTATCAGGTGAATGTTCTACCAGATAATTCAAACGCAGGAGTAGATCCTCACGTTCATCGCTGAAATTCTCTGCTCGGTCATGTTCAGGCAGTTCATGCAACTCAGCCACCCGAAACGGATTGTCTTTTACTAGTTGACCAAACCCTACCCGATGCAAGCCCTCGAGAACAATATTCAAGTTACCATCTTCCAATACTTCATATGAGTGAATCCTACCCAGACACCCAACCGGATAAATATCGGGTGTGCCATAGTAGCTATCCTCATACCCCGGTTGCAGGGTAGCCATGGCTAATAATCCGTCACCTTCGAGTACTGATTGGATCATTTCCAGATATCGAGGTTCAAAAATATGATAGCCAGCTCTTATCTCAGGGAATAGATCTACCGTTGGCAGAGGAAAGATCGGGGCATATAATGTTTCAGTTTTCTTTTTCATAACTCGACCTGTTTTAAATAAACGTCACTCGACAGCTCAAAGCCTCATGCTTCAAACTATCCTTATTCCCCTTTCTATTATCTATTATCTATTATCTATTTTGACGGCCTCGTAAAAAGTACCTCTCGCAGAGCACGCAGAGCGGTGCATTGAGCTTGTCGAAATGACGCAAAGTATTGATATATATGGATTTAGGAGTATTCACTATATGTGGTTGTATTTAATGGTTTTAGGGCACATTTCATGAATTCTCAGATACTTCTAGCGGTTTCGTCTATTTTCTATTTTCTATTTTCTACTAGTCCACGCCTATCGGCTACGCCCGGCAAGTTTTTTCTATTTTCAAGATTCTCCAATATCAATGGATACCGGGAGGAGCCTGAATCCTGAGGACAGTCAACTGCTCATCACTTTCGTTGATAATTCCTGCACTTACACCGATCTCTACCAAAACCGAAGTATTGCGAGTAAGCACCAACACCTCATCACCAATCTCAAAAACACCTTCACCCCGCAGGATATAATAGATCATGTCTGAAAGAGGTTCAACCAGGGGAGATATATATTGATGTGTATTCAAGGTCAATACATCCATCTTTAACTGATCACTGCTAAAGAATGAATTGATAACAGCAGTATCCTCAGAAAAATGAGCCACCTGCTTTAGATATTTAACATTACTTTCCATCAATCATCTCCAAGACTTTATTCACTAATTTTTCAATTCCCACTGCTGCTTCCCCAATTCGAACATTCATCATATACGCCGGAGTTGATACAATTTTTCGCTCATCATCAACCACATAGTCGCTCACCGGACAACTCACATGAACACCACCCATTTCAGTGATTGCGGCTGCAGTATCTGCATCAGAACCAATCGTTAATTTCGCTTCAGCTCCATATATATGTGGAATCATGGCCGGTGCGATGCACACATAGCCCATGGGTTTTCCAGTAGCGGCGAAAGCCCGGGCAAATTGCAGCACATCATGCTGGACAGAACTGTCAGCCCCCTTTACTGCAAAATTTGAAAGATTTTTAGCAGCACCATATCCCCCTGGAAAGATCACAGCATCGTAATCATTGGGGTTTGCCTTGGCAATGTCAATAATTTCAGTTCTGGCGATCCGGGCAGCTTCCACCAGCACATTGCGTTGCTCACCTTCACTGACCTGGCCCGTCAGATGATTGACCACATGCATCTGATCCATATCCGGTGCCATACACTGGTATTCAACACCTGATCTGTCCAGGGCAAGCATGGTAATTACACTTTCCTGAATTTCGGCTCCATCCAAAAACCCTGAACCTGATAATATCACAGCTACTTTTGTCATGCTCCACTCCCCTTTATTTACCACTGATAGGATGATGTATCAAAATCATCCTTATTTGAATCATCAGCCAGTGGCTGCACCCAGATCTCATCACCCCTGACTTCCAGCGGATAGAGTTCCAGACAAGTCCAACTGGGTTTGATCCCCTTCCCCGTAGAAATCCTATACTTCCAGCCGTGGAGGGGACAGCTTATAATATCACCGGAAATCTCACAAAGCTCAAGCTTGAAGGCATTGTGTTTGCAAACTCCAGAACGAGCGATAAATCCTTGAGGTGTATTAAAAATAGCTATCTCCACATCATTCAGAATCACATTTTTTGCAGCACCTCTAGCTATCTCGGACTGGTTGCAAACCAATATGAATTCAGGTTCAGACATGCGGCTCCCATTCTCCAGCAGCCAGTTTTTCCGCCCAGAATAGTCCTACCATTGTTTTAGCATCGGTAATCTCACCTTTGTGTAGCATTTCCATGGCTTTATCTAGAGGTATCTCGAATATTTCTAAAAACTCATCCTGATCTCGATCGATGCCCTGCATGGTTAGATCGTGAGCGGCGTAGATTGCCATCTTCTCATCAGCATAGCCAATAGCAGGATACAAATGAGTAATAAATTGCCAACTGCCTGCTACGTAACCAGTTTCTTCCAACAGCTCCCGTTTGCCAGTAGTGAGAAAGTCTTCACCAGGATCAATCTTTCCAGCTGGCAACTCGAAAAAAATCTGATCTGGATAATATCTGAATTGGCGTTCCATGATCAGAGTTTTTTTATCCAGAAATGGAATTACAACCACTGCACCTGGATGGAGAATGCCTTCTCTAATACTGGTTTTACCATTTGGCAAGCGCACCTCGTCGCGGGTGACATGGAGTAACTTGCCCTGAAAGATAGTTTCGGAAGATATTTTCGTTTCGTGTAATTCATTTGTTTTCATAGGCTTGAATTTTAGAACCTACAGTATGAAATGCAAGCGTGTTGCTGAAGCTTTCGCCTTTTTGTCTTTCTAATGCAGTGAAACGAAAATTTTCAGCCCTCTGGCGCTATAGGAAGGCACAACATATTTCACCCTACAGAGGAAAAGTCGCTATGGCAACCGACCCAAAACACCCATACCCATCCGTTACAGTTGACCCGTCAGCGTGATAAGTATTGGGGATAAACGTAATACCGCTGTTGCCATAACTGGTCAGATTTTCATCCAAAGCACCGACCACGAGAGCCTGAGGAACTCCATTAGCGGCGTTAAAAACCCAGTCAATATCAAGAATATCCTCATTTCGTGGTTTGATCACCTTTTCCAGAGTAATCTCAGAAAAGATCAGGTAGAGCTTATACTCAAACGCACTGGCGTGGTGTTTAAGTTGGAATGAGACCCTCCCGGAAGCGACTGAGAGGGTATTCAAAACCAGCGCAGGCTTCTGAGGAATGGCTGTCTCACCCGTCAATGTAGGGTAATCAGGAGCACTGATCTCCAGCTCGAAAGTTTGTCCGGGCTGAACATCCAGGGTTGTATCCTGGTACTTACCCCAGCCGAATGAGTCCTCAGGTTTCAGAAAAAAGTATTCTGTCCCCGAGCTGGCTAAGGTCAACTTCACAAAATCGACCTCTGGGGGCCAATCCTCGATTGAATCAGAATAGATCTCTTCGGTGGTCAAAGCTCGATTGATACTTATAAAGGAAGTCCCGGTCTGTTCATCGGCACGCAACACACCCAGAATATTCAAACCAGCTTCAAATTCGGTCGGGATAAGATCACCTGGCATGGGACCGGGTTCATGAGGTAGATCACAGGTCACAAACAAAGTGATCGTAATGATGATCAAAAGGGCCGGGTACAGGGGCTTCATCATTCTCCTTAAAACCTCAAATTATAGCCAACTGAGATGGCCGGTAAAAATTCTACATCCAGGCCGTAATACCCATAGCCCGGGAAATAAATGTAATAGATCGGATTGCGATGTAAAAATAATAAATTTCGGATAGTCATTGTATAATAGGCTTCCAAACCACCCAGGTATTCCGCCAGGTTATATCCAAAACCACTCCGTAATTTTTTCTTCCAGCCAATATCCCAGGTCATGCGGGAAGGGTAACGAACATTGTTCCTTTCCGGGGTGATATTCGTAGCAAATACACCAAAATCATTGTTCAGCGGATCGTATGAATAATGCATCCGCATGCCGGTCTCCCAGGTACGTGGGTAACCTGAAGTAATTTGCATGGTGGAGCTGGCAATGATATCGGGCGTTAATTTATACATAAGTAGGGATTTGAAGTTGTGGGGCTGATCCCCATCAAACAGACTTTGCTTACCGTTTTGGATGGATGGATAATTGCGATATCCTTTTGAATAATTATACCCAACCCAACCGGACAGACGTCCCAGTGAACCCTTGATCAATACTTCAAAGCCATAGGATTCACCCGAGCCACCCTCGATCTGGGTGTTTTCACTACTCTGCATTATACTAGAGCTATAGGTGGAGTGGTATAGCTGACGCAGATCCTTGTAATAAGTGGCTATGGAATATTCCAGTGTCTTTGTAAGCTGCCCCTCGATACCCAGGATATGATGAAAGGAATGAATGGGAGCATGATCTCCCAGCGACTGGTAATAATCCAGAAATCGGACAAATTCTTCACTCTTTGAATCCATAGTTGTGAGGTATTGGTAGTAATGCCCATAAGCTGCTTTTAGTACATGTTTTCCGACCCGAAGGCTCATGGAGACACGTGGTTCCATATTCCAGCTATCTGTAGATCTTAGTCTAGATTGTCTCAATCCAGCTTTTAACATGAGGGGTCCCAGATCCACCTCATCCTGAAAAAAGACAGCCTGGAACTGAGATCCAGTCCTGAGCGGATCCGGTTTTGTGTCAACTCGGCCAGTCTCATTTGAAAAATTCAGATCATTGATCTCAAAGCCCAACTTTAGCGTTTGATGCCCAAAGGCATACCAGGCTAGATTTGCTTTGATCGTATTATCAAAGATCGAATTCTCAATGTGGGTTTTGTAATTCAATCTAACATCTGTACCAGAACTGGTATCAGCAATAGAGTAGCCAAAATACGTTTGATTATCCACCCTTGATCCGGAATGATACACTTGCCCCTCAAATAGTAAATTGGGCAGCAAGACTGTATTCACTTTCAGTCCAACAGCCCGATTGTTGGTCTTGGCAATAAACCCTTCTTCAAAGGATTCAAAAACACTGTCAGGGAAAAAGAGCATCAGATTGGCCACCCGGTAATCCATGTAATCACGTGCAAAGAAACCGGAAAAACGCAAGCGGGTCTTGCCATAGGATATCTGATAGGCACCATTATAGTCCATCATCAAATTGGGTGATCCCATAAGCACTTTCAGCATTAGATCACTGAGCAGACGGCCAGATAACATAGCAGAGCCTCGTTCTCCTGCTGGAAATTCGATGGCGCCGGAAATACCTGATATCGAGGGTCTGAATTCACCATGAATTTCAGATCGGTGACCTTCACGAGTTGTGATATTTAGAATGGAGGCGTTACGACCTCCATATTCAGCGTCAAATCCACCAACCAGCATCTCGATATTCTTAATCGCATAAGGATTGAATATTGCATTTGAACCCATGAAATGTTGAGGGTTATAAATGGTCATTCCATCAAGCTGAACCAGATTCTCTCCAGGATCACTGCCTCGTACATAGTATTGAGGAGACATGGGATCTGAGATGGTCACACTGGGTGAGAATTTCACCAGTTTGAATACATCTTTACTCAGTTGAGGGATCTCACTTAATACAATGGGATCCACCTGAAAACTTGAAATATCCAGATCCTTGTTGATGATACTTGAGCGTTGTCCAACGACTTCTATGGCTTTGGTATCAATGGCTTGAGGACTCAGGGTTACTCGGGGAAAATAATATCTCTCAATATTCAATATCACCGGAAAAGTTGTGTCCACATAAGCAATATGTGAAAAAGTAAGCGCAACATGGGTATCCTGAATATCTCGGATTATGAAAAACCCATCCAGGTTTGTGGCACTCCCTTTACTTAGCTCCCGAACAAAAACGTTGACCCCGACAATGCTTTCACCACTCTTGTTGTCAAACACATAACCGGAAATCGTGCTTCCCAGAAGGGTCGATATCATCAACAGTGCGGTAAAGACTATCCTGAAGATCATGGCAGTAATACCCCCAGACTGAAAAACAAACCCGGTTCAAACTGAGGAATCACATCCGGCAGAATATTCATCCCCTGATAAAACCCAATGCTGGCATAAAGACCTGTATGATTTACCGGGTGATACTCCAGCACTCCCATCCCTGAGAGGTTCACATAGAAAAGATTCCAATAGTCCAGATGCGTGTATTCACTTCGCTCAAAATTGTTAAATCCGAACCGAAAAGTGCCAACTGTTTTTGCAACCCAATTTGGGGATAAACGTCTGAACCATTGCTGATCCCAACCCCCGATCGCCAAAGATTCATAATGTTCAGCTTTCCGATAAAACACACCGGGTGAGCCACGTACCCACTTGGTTTGCTGATCCGTTGGAAAATCCAGGGTCAAATGAGTATTGATCGCGTAGCCATCGGCAAAAAAGATGAACTCTGACCAGGTCATGAGTTGGCGCCGATATAAATGAGGGTAAAACTCTCGGTTGAAATCACCGGTACTCAGAGCCTGAGATTGGGCAGCCAGAAAAGTTTGTACAACCTCCCTGAGGTACTCCTCTTCCTCCTGCTTTTTCTTTTTTTTGAGCCGGATTTCCCACATCCAATCGCTGACAGGATTTCCGACGCTATCGTGATAGGTTGTATAGGCGTTGAGACAGAGACCCTTATCCAGAACCGGCTTTGAATCTGTCCATAGAATAAGATCGGTAATCTGAAGTGTGCCGGTCAGATTCAGGGAATCACTGGCAAATTGTTCTTGAAGCAGAACCGCCAGTGACTGGTTCATGGCCAGGTATTGGTCCACTGGGATATATTTCCATATTTTTGTCTGGCGGATGCCCAGAATGTTCCCAGCGACTGCCCGGGAGTCTTGTACCTGCATCTCACTTGATAGATCATTCAGGGTTGAATCTTGCGGGATCGTAATATACAAGGTATCAGATATGAAAGTTTCCAAGGTTGGCAGTTCAAACCATTGAGCAGAAATAGTGGATGGTATGGCCAGGGAAAACGCTATGCTCAATATGAGGTGTTTAACGCAAACCTTTAGATTCATTGCAGCCTGATCATTCTTTCAGCTCTTCACCAACAGTTTCAACAAGTAATTGAGTGTCATCTGACATGATCCCTTTGACCATTGGATCAGCGGCAAATTCTTTCATTCTTTGTGCATCATTGACTACCCAGACATGCAGGGGAAGCTGTTTCACTCCAGACCAGAATTTGACACACCAATTCATGTTTTCTTCGAACGGGTGCAACATATCAGGGTGAGACAAATGTACTCCTGCAAAATACCTGAGTGAGAAAAGGTGGGGACTATACCAGATCAAGGCTGTGAAAATGTTTGGATCAGACCTTTTTACCCTCCAGATATTCAGTGGATTAAAGGAAGAGAGAATCACCCGATCCCGAAGACCATTTTCATTGATAAACCGTACCAATTCCCGTTCTGTGCGCTGTTCGAAGAAAATAGAATTATTCTTGATCTCAAAATTGAGAACAATATCGTCTGGTAAAGCTTCTATAACAGCTTTCAGAGTGGGGATCTGCTCATTCCGCCCTGGCCAAAGGTAAGCGGCATTGAGCGTTTGGAGTTGAATCAAAGTGTGATCCCCTACACGACCCTTTCCATTGGTGGTGCGTTCCAGCGTATCATCATGAAAGACGACGAGATGACCATCTTGGGTACGAAACACATCAAGTTCAATTGCATTGCAGCCATCAATAATGGCTTGTTTGAAGGCTGGAATAGTATTTTCCGGTTCTTTTTCTGAGGCACCCCGATGACCGAACAACAGATAGGGATTTTTTTTGTAAAGTACTGAAGTATCCAACGGTTTCCAGATTGAAAAATGAACCAGGAGAATCAAGCCGACAAACAGAATAAGCAATAGACCAAACATGAAGTAATCTAATTACAAATCATGAATTACGAATTACGAATTGCTTGAACCATCTCAAACCTAATGGATCAATTTAATCTAATTACTACCCCTTGCACTTCTGGAAATTGCCTGGAATCATTATGGCATCATCACCAGATGCCTGTTTCCCGAATTTTAACCCTAACCATGGGTTGCTGCTTATGGGTTGGGGTATGCATCTCAGCCCATACCCAGCCCGCGGGATCCTTGCCAAAAAGTGCTTTCAATGGTAATTAGCTTTAAGTCTTCCAACATGAGAGAACCTGATCATCCTGTAATTGAAATCATGAGCACCATTATTGCCAGAGCAATCACCAATGATAGTATCTTTCTTAACAGGAATAGTAATCACTCAACTGATAGCATCGGTTCAAGCGCCGCTTATATTGCAGTCGTGTCATCTGTCCAAAAAAAAATCAAAACACTACTCATGGAACTGCAGAAATTCCTGGCTGATATTGAATCCCAGCCTGAATTGGCTATTCACGGTATCCGTAAACGGACCAAATACATCAGAGCACTTCTTGCCATAGATCCTGCATCGGCGACTGAACTAAGAGGCTGCATGAAAAAGCTTAGTAGTATCCTGGCATCGTATCGGGATGCTCGGGTTAATTTGGACACCTATCAAACTATTATTCAGATAAACAACTCCCTGACTAATCCTGCAATAGAAACCAGGCTAAAGCAGAATTCGTTTCTGGCTAAACAGCTTCCTGTAGACACCGAGCTTGAAATCATTAAACATCTATTGGAAGACTTTATTGCTCAGTTGGAATCCTGCTCTCACGCAATTTCAGATGATCAAATGCTTCAGAGAATAGAGTCTAGCTTTCATTCTGGCAAAAAGGGTCTGGAACGAGTTAAAAGGGAGGCAAACGTCAGAGCTATCCACGCCTGGCGTAAAAAAACAAAACTACTCTGGTATCAGCTACGATTCTTGTTCGGTGATGAGTTGGAGGAACACGAACACCCCTTGGTCTTGAGTAATGCCCTGGGGAAGCTTCTGGGTGAAATCCATGACCTGGATGTCTTGATGAAGGTTTTGGATCTGCAACCCGAACATCCCTTTAATCTTTGGGTTCAGGAACTGCGCCAAAATCAAGTGGTCCATTCTCTCAAGCTTGGACATACTTTATATGTTCAACAACGATCCACCTTCTACCATATCCTGAAACCCATTCATTAAATTGGAATTGACCCCCTCCCATGGCCGCAAAAGTTCTTATCTCTACCCAAAACATTCATAAATCCTATAGTAACACCCCATTGTTCAAGGATCTTTCTCTTAATCTCCATCTGGGAGATCGCATCGGACTCATCGGTCCTAATGGTACCGGTAAATCCACCTTACTTAAAATCCTGGCGGGTCTGGAACAGATAGATCAGGGGACATTATCTATCACAGCCCAAACGACGGTTACCTATCTGCCCCAGATTGATGTTTTTGAAGAGCAGGCCACCATTCGACAGATCCTAAGCGATCATTTTCCAAAGCATCTCGTGGACTGGGAAATTCAAAAGAGACTGGGAGAAATTCAAAGCCAAGTCCGATTCTCGGATCTTGACCTGAGCTTTGGAACCCTTTCCGGCGGGTGGAAAAAGCGCGTCTCTATTGCCGCTGCTTTGGCTCAGGATTGTGACCTACTTCTGTTGGATGAGCCCACCAACCATTTAGACCTGGAAGGCATCTTGTGGTTGGAATCACTGTTACAACAGGCCCGTTTCACTTTTGTTCTGATCAGTCATGATCGCTTCTTCCTGGAAAACACTTGTAACAATATTATGGATCTTGATCGACGTTATAAACACGGCTACCTAAAGATCAGGGGGAATTATTCTCAGTTTATTCAGGATCGGGAAAAATATCTTAGTGATCAGCGGACTGAAGAGTTATCGCTGTCAAACAAGGTTCGTCGGGAAACCGAATGGCTGCGAAGAGGTCCCAAAGCTCGTACAACGAAAGCCCAATATCGTATTGAGAAAGCCCATGAAATGATCGATGACCTGGCTGAATTGCGTCAGCGGAACAACTTGACCATGGAAGCCGGTATTGAGTTTAAAGCCAGTGATCGGCGCTCTAAAAAGTTACTTCATGCCAAGGGACTGAGTAAAACCAGAGGAGGGAAGTTACTTTTTAAGGATTTGGAACTCTTCCTCTCCCCAGGGATGAAAGTTGGTATTATGGGTGCCAATGGCAGTGGTAAAAGCAGCCTGATCAATATTTTACGAGGTGAGTTGGAGGCTGACAGTGGTGAAATTGAACTGGCCCAGGGAATCCGGATGATCACCCTGGATCAATCACGTGAATTGCCAGACCCCAACCAGTCTTTGAAGCGCGCCTTAAGTCCGGATGGGGACACAGTCATCTACCATGGGAATCCCCTCCATATCAGTGCCTGGGCCCAACGCTTTTTATTCCAAAAGGAACAATTAGAGCTCCCGGTTTCACAATTATCCGGTGGTGAAAGAGCCCGGGTATTATTGGCCAAACTAATGTTGGAAACGGCTGAGATCCTGATCCTGGACGAGCCCACCAACGACCTGGACATTCCAACCCTGGAGGTCCTTGAAGACAACCTGACTGATTTTACAGGGGCTCTGTTATTGATCACCCACGATCGTTTTCTCATGGACCGGGTGTGTGATCAAATCATTTATCTGGCAGGCGATGGAACCGTCAAAGTTTTTGCTGAAACCTTTCAGCTGACCACCTGGCAAAAAGCACAAGTTGCACCAAATCTGGTAAGCTCTGAGACAAAAACTCCCAACAGTAATAAGATCAAACGAGAACAACTCAAAACGCTGCGTAAGAAATTTGCCAAAGTAGAACGCGATATTGAAAAAGCTGAAACCAAAAGATCAGAACTTGAAACAGAACTGCATGACCCCAAACATGCCTCTGATCCAGCTAAACTTGCTGAATGTTCAAATGCCATAGATGGTTTAAATACTGAGATTGATGCCCTATTTGAGCAGTGGGAAACTTTGGAGAGTGAGATCGCTGAAATCGAGGGGGAATGAATTGTCTAACGCCATATTCAGTTCCATTTGCGCGTTCCAAGTAATGTCGAGTATACCAGGAAACCTCTAACCTGAATAATTCATAGCCACTAAGTCACCAAGACACAAAGTTTAATAAAATATATGCTTATCAAAAATTATCACTCACAGATGCAAATAATACTGTTTAAAATGACCTTGTTCATAACTTTAATACTTTTCGTGACTTAGTGTCTTCGTGGCAATAATTCATGAATAATGCAGGCTAATTCGTTTAATTCGCGAAATTCGCGGTTAGAACTCTTTCTATCTTGGTAAAGCTGTTTTGCGGCAGATACGCTTATAGGGGCAATAGGCACAGGCTTTCTTTTCATCCCTTGTGGTCAAAGGGAAAGCATTATCAGCCAAATATTGGGCATAGTTCAATGTCTCTGCTTTAATCCTTTCAACGGACCAGGCTTCATGCTCAGCTATTGGGAGAAATGGTTTTGCTCTGGTCGGCTTTGTGACCAGCACCGGATTGTCAGATTCCAGATCACCGATGTAGCCTTTGAAACCAACGGCATCTTTCTTGAAGGCTTTGACCTGCTCATAGGTCAACACAACTGATTTATCAGGGAAGTGTGATTTCAGAATGAGATAGTAAAAAAGCATCTGACTGGTCCAGAATTCCTGACTATCCTTAAGCTCGACTACGCCGGTTTTGTAGTCAGTGGCCCACACAGCATTCCCGGCAGAAAAAACCCGATCAATTTTTCCTCGTAGAGACAGTTTCAGGGATTCACCTTCAATTTCAAAAGCGGGCCAGGAGTCCTCCTTTTCTTTAAATCCGAATGTTTGTTCATGCAACCCCTTATCACCAAACTTCTTTAAAACTAATGCTTCTCTGTCAAGCATGGCAGCTAGCAAATTGCGTTGCGGATCCTGGATATTCTTGAAGTACAATTCATTCCATTTGCTGTCGAGTAAATTTGCTTCCGGATCGATCTCCTGTTCCTTCAGAAGTGATAGCGCCACCTCTTCCAGTTTTGCCAGACCGGTTGGCAGATCTTTAATAACCAGTAAAAAGCCACCCTCATTGCCAAAATTTTCCAGGAGTTTGTGAACCAGATTTCCCACTTCTATCTCCTGCCGTTCTGCAATATCTGTTTCTGCAGGTTTTAGCTGAAGTTTTCGGCTGTACCAGTAGCGTTGAGGACACTTGATCAATTCATCAAATGCTGAAGCTGAGATGTTTTCGAAACCTTTTTGTCCATGGGGCAATAATTCGCCATACCATTGCCCTCTTCCAGCATTTTGGAGTAATTCATTGTGGCGGATCTGGTGTTTTGATCTTGGACCAATAATTTTTTTTCCAGCCATTTGATGGAGTTGTTGTTCCGAACTGACCATCTCAATTTTAGGATAGTGTTGCTTTTCCAGGTATTGACAAAATGTGCTCTCCTGAAGCGCTGCTCCATCGGCATTGCGTAGCGGTGCAGTCAGATGTAAACTGCCAGTTGGACGTTTCAGCCATTGCTTGAATAAGAATAGATTGAGGAACCAGGGGTTTAATGCAGATTGCTGCAAATAAGGATTATTATCAGGTGTCATGGGAAACTGCCCTTCTGTCAATCCCATAACAAACAGGTGTGGACTGGATAAATTCAACGTATCCAGCAGAGATATCACATCGACTCCAAAGCCCTGCTGCACTGAAGCTACTTCTACCCCCTTAAGTCGTTCTTTCAGTTCCCGTTTCAGATCCCTCATGGATCCGGGACGACCGAGATAGCGACCCCAGTCATTTTTGATGCCCACAACTGCGTTTTTCAATGAGGTATACGCCTTGGATGCAACGCTGCCCGGTTCCAACCGTTTGGTGAACTGGAAATCCTTCAGCATTTTGAGCAACCAATCTGCCTCTTTCACCAAACCGGCTCCCTGATCCCCCTGCCAGTCCTTTTTCACAAAGTTCAATAGATCTTTGGCAGCCTGATTCAATCTGGGGTGGGAGAGTTTTTCCGGCAACGACTCATCCAACATGGTGAATCCCAATTTTCGAACCTCAATATCAAGTTTCAGTCGGGTATTGCCAACAGCGCCGGCTGGTAAGACCAAAGGATGAAGCCATACGGACATAACCTGATCCCAGCTCAGGCGGTGGAGTACACGACCCTGGATAAGAGCCAAAGCCAGCTGGGTCACAGGGCGCTCCATAACCGGTTCTCGCTTACTGAGTCTCACAGAAATACCAACTTGCCCAAACACTCTTACAATGGCAGGAACATACCGCTCCATGGATGAAACAGCTATCTGGATTTCTGCTGGAGCGATTCCCTGTTGCAACAAAGAACTTATTTGAGCAGCAACTAGAATCACTTCTTCATGGGTAGAAAAACAGGGTGTATAATGATGTCCGGCTGCTTTACTGGGCATGTCCGTCTGGGTCGTCCAATCACTGCTACTCATGTTAAAACCGGAGCGGGCTCGTCCACCTTGCAGCGGATCCAGAAATATGACATCACGTTTGTCAGCCAATGTGCTAAAAAATCGGTAGTCTGAAACGGAGGTTGAGTGAATCGAATCGATGATAACTTTCAACTCGCCTGACAATTGATCCAAATCCTCCCCTTTGCCAGGAGGCAGGATGTTCTGCTGATCACACCACTCTAAAAAGCTCTGATATAGAGCCACTTTTGATATCGTAACTGTTTCGCCCTGGGTGGCCTTGTAGAACGCCGCTGCCAGCCGGTTTACAACCCCCCAGTGTAACTTTTTGCCTAATAGTCGAGCCACACCCAGACGAGTCAAATAGGGTGTCAGTCTGCGTCCACCTGGTTCGGTCATCTTACGACATTCGCTTGAGGTTAAAATCTGAAGTCGTGGATGATTCAAACCTGAAGCTGCTAGAGATTGAGTGATCCGCTCAGCAGTGTTGCGAGTTGGCTCGATCAGAACTGTCTCTGACTGAGAACCAAGTCGTTTAAGTATCTTTTGGAGTTCTCTTGGTGGTTCTGCAGCAGTCGGCAATACGGGCTTTAGTCCGTGCCCCTGTTCAAGAGTTGCCAATCGCGAAAAATACAGATCTTCTTCAAATTCAATGCGTATGAATCGGTCGAATCGATTGAAATAAAGCTCTCCCCTGGCCTTGATCCCATATAGCAGCTTCAAAATCCATAAATAGGTCTGAATCTGATACCAGTAGGCGTATTGCTTCAATTCTGCTTCTTGAGGCATTTCTTTATCGCTTTTGTAATCCAGAACGACCCATTCTTCACCATCCTGGTAGAGGAGGTCGATAACACCGGATACCTTGTAAACTCGAGATTCACTCTGCAAATATCCAAACACTGGCAATTCAGCCAATTTGTTTTTGTGTGCAAGTCCTGACAATTTTTTGGCTAGCTGACTCTCACGATAAATGGCCAGACACGCTGCAAGATCATCCAGAAAAGGTTGTTGATCCTCCGAACTCAGGACGCCTTCATCTTCCAGGAAAAGCTGGATGGATTCGGTATGACTTTGCAGATCGAACCATTCCATTTCCATGGCTCGGTGTAGCAACCGACCAAAGGTCAGAGCTGACGTTTCCAGACCCAGATCATCACCCCGCTGCCGCTCTTCAGATCCGGTATAAGTGGTCTTATCCATCCAGGTCATGATGGTATGGGGTGAGATCTCTTCATAGATGAGTGGGGATGGTGCTGGCTTGGGCGCTTTCATTTCATAATCTAAGATCTCTACCAAATCCACTCTTTCAACCAGGAGATCAGAACCCACTGTAAGATCATAAATCACTTCAGGAGTGGAGCGGGCTTGCCAGGCTTTCTGAACAGCACGTGGATCCCGGCTTACTGCTTCTTTATCCAACTCCAGATCAAACACAGGCTCCAGATAGCGTTTCCACCAGGTATTCGAACTGGGCTGTCGCTTCGGGTTGATCCTGGCGACAAAACCAACACCGTATCTAGCTCTGGTGAGAGCGACATAGAACAGGCGTTTATCTTCAGCTAATTCCTCTGCCTGAGTTCGGGTTTTGATCTGTTCAAACATCCAGGTCTTATGACTTTCGTGGAGGCTGTCCAACGTGATTCCTGCCTGCCACTGGTCGTTGATCTGACCCAGGAATATTCCACTGGTTTCATGCTTGGGTGGTGCCTGAAGATCAGGCAGGATCACAACGGGGAACTCAAGCCCTTTGGCTCTATGAATGGAGAGAATCTGAATACGAGCCGCTCCAGGAAGTTCTGCTTGAGAAGCATCCCCGTGCTGGATCTGATATTTGAAATATTCCTGGATCTCCCGAAGACCCAGCCCCTCCAGAGAAAGTTGGTGGATCATATCGATCAGACGATCCAGGTTGGCCAACCGCAGCACTCCCTCAGTTTCGGAGATCCAGCCCAACCGACGATCTCCCTCAGCTAGAATATTACTGATCAAACGATCGACCGGTTCACGAGCAGCTTCCTGTTGCCAGGAGGTGATCGTCTCAGCGATTTTGGTTTGGGTTTGCAACAGACCCTTGAAAACCCAGCCAGAATTGACGCGTTCTCCAGCCAACTCACGGAGCTCCTGGATCTCAGCATCAGTTAAAACAAATATGGGACTGCGTAGGACACCGATCAGCGCCAGATCATCCAGGGGATTCACCAGGATGCTCAGAAGATGATAGATATCGAAACTTTCCTGCTGCTTGAAGAGCCCTTTACTGGAGAGTACTTCAAACTCAAGCCCTTTGGCAGTAAAGATGCGGATATATTCTAAAATGTGGGTGAAAGTACGGAGCAAGATCCCAATTGCCGGACTCTCTCCGATTGGGATCTGTTTTTCATTGATCCATTCCAGCCAATCTGAAGTAAGATCAGCAGTATGCCTGATATCGACTCCTGTTCCACGGACGTTTTCATCCTCCAGAACTGCACTAACAACACAGCGAGAAATAGCATGTTGACCTTCTGACAAAGGACTGTTTTTTGCTGCAGACGTTTCACGGAAGGCAGTCTCGTACAACTCCAGATCTTCCTTCTCAGCGGCACTGGGGAAAGACTCACTGATCAGCGGATTAATAATCGTCTCAACAAATTTCCGGGAAGAGCGGTAAGTTTCATCAGCAGTTAAGGTCCAACCCTGACTTTCGGCGATATTTTTTTCAACCCGATTCATCACCTGAACATCAGCTTGATTAAAGCGGTAAATGGACTGTTTAGTATCCCCAACGATGAAAAGACCCTGCTTCCGAAGTATGGGCTGTCCACCTTGAGCAATCAATCTGATTATATCCCAACGCAGGTCATTTGTATCTTGAAATTCATCAAAGAGAATGTGGGTATAGCGCTTGGCATAGTGAGCGGCAATATCTGGATCCAGTAGAAGATTACGGGTTTGGAGAATGACCTCATTAAAGCTGAGCACCCCTTCCCTTTGCAATCGCTTATTTAGAACCTCCCAGTAAGCTAGAAAGAATTTAGCCAGGTGGTGTTGAACCGTACAGGCTTCCAGATCCCATTTCCCGGGAATTTCATGCATGAGCGTTTCGCAAGAAAACAAATCTTCAATCTCAGTTTTAAACAATCTCAACCTGGTTCTGATCTCATTTTTCCAGGTTTCCGGCCAAACATTTGAAGGAATCGAAGGGTTTTTCAGAAAATTGCTTCGATCTTTTAGAAGAACAAATCGTCGGACAAACTCAAACAATTCCAAACCATATTGATAATCATCCTCAATGGGAGTGCTGAGGAAGCCAACCAGGTCAGCGAAGTTGCGGTAATGCTCATGATCCGGGTCAAGCATTTCTGCTTGATCCGGCAGTCCATCCACCAATTCAATAAGCAGCTGCTCCACCTGGCCAGTGGCTTTGGGTAGTGGGTGACTTGCTTTAAATTCAGTCTGTAAGGTTTCCGGGCTATGGTTTGCCTGATATTCAAGCCAACCGATCATCAGTTGAGCATGAGACTGCAGCTTTTTCACATAATGGTTTAGGTGATATTCTGAAAGATGCCCCAAAAGCAGTTTCAGGTTCTCATCCTGGTTATGACTGCGTTCCCTGAGGAAGCCTTCCCAGGTTTCCAGTTCCATACGTTGGGTATCAGCCTCATCTTGAATCCGGAACTCAGGATCAATATTAAGCCGTTCTGCCTGATCCCGCAGGATTTGAGTACAAAAGGAATCGATGGTGGAAATGGCATTTCTAGAATAGGTTGACCTCAGATGCATTTTATAGCTGGGGGGAGCACAACGCAGATGTTGGCCAAAATGTTCAGGTACATGCTCCAGGGCTTGATCATGAATGAGTTGATTCAGATCGGCATAGATTCGACCAGACATTTCTGCAGCAGCTTTACGGGTGAAAGTGATAACCAGAATATTGGATGTGTCTTTCAGGTCGGCCTGGGGATTGTCGGCCTGTTGCCGTGCGAAATCATCAATGATGGCGGCATAACGTTTAGATAGCAGCCAGGTCTTCCCGGCTCCAGCACAGGCCTCGATAAAAACATTACGGCTCAGGTCAAATACTTTGTTTAGGTCAATGCTCACTATTAGAATTCTTTCTTAACTGCCACGAAGTCACAAAAACACGAAGTTTTTTGAGTGTGAAATTCTGTTGGTTAGCCACAATAAAGACACTCGAAAGATATAGAAAAGTTCCATGGGTCATCTAGCTATCCATGCTCAACGTGTAGTAACTTCCCTAGGGCTTTGCCAATTCCCCAGATGGTGTCTGGGTTTTTTCAAAAAGTCTTTCCTGATATTTAATATAAAAACTTCTCATATACTCAAAATTTGATTTGGAAAAACCACGCCCAAATTCAGCAGTAAGTCCCTCTGAAAGAGTTTTTATGAGTTTTTTTCCATATTCTGCACGCTCTGCGCCTTGTTGTTCATGATCAATAATCTGACGGCCAATCTCAAAATTTGTCATCACCTGTAATGTGTTAACGGGATCAAAATCAGGTGGTAAAGAAATCAAGAATATCCTCTATAGTGCCTGACTTCCCAGCTTTGTAGATCTCAGTATACCGGCAGCGGGTACAGGTAACTGTATTGTATTTCTTGTTCTGGATATCAAAGATCTTAGTGAAACCACCACCGGTGGCAGCAAACTGATCGGTTTCATATTCTGTGTTCTTACATTTTGGACATTGCCAGTTACTGTGTTGCATGTATTGCTCCTGCTTAAGTTACACTCCCGGAGCTTCGTCCGGCAGGGAGTTATCATTTCCCAGGTCAAGTTTCATTTCGGGATCCTCAACTAATTTTTTAAGAAGTTCCAGAGCCTGAATACTGTAAAATCCATCATTGATCCGTTCATCAAAGCTATAGCGGATGGTCATCATATCCTTAACCGCAGGGCGTCCCCGCTCATCCAGCATCATACGCGGTTCATTTGCACCTAAAGCCATGAATATCGGAATATCTCCCCAATTGTAGAGATGATGGTAAGCCGGCTGTAGGCCAATACTGCCTAAATTCGCGACAAATAAACTCCCATAAAGTTCATCCCCTTTGATAAGACTCCACGGCAACAGACCAAAATGATTCAGAGTCCTTAATCCCCAGGTTAAGAAACTGACCATGAAGTTGGGTAACATGAAGGCTATATCCATTTCTTTGTCAGAGGTTGATTTACCCCCTTCTCTGCCTTTTGTAATACCACCCTGGATATGCTGTACAGTTTCTTCAAATGTCCAGGTGGGATCGATCTTTTTCTTCACCACGACCAGGGGAGCATCATCACTCATGGATTTTTTCATGGAAAAACTGATCCAGATATCCTTCCGTTGATAGATACGCCTTCCGGCAACAAAGCGATTCAAACCGGGACGTTGATCTAAAACCTGGGCAGCTCGCCAAATAATAAAGTGGAGGATACTGGCCTTCAAACCGCTGCGTTTTCGAAATTCTTCAACATATTTCCAGGCTTTCTCAACCTCGATGAGCTGCTCATAATAAACCGTTGATTCAATTCGGGTGTGCATGAGAAAGGGCATGATCCGACGTGTATTCGGTACATTTTTAATTACCGTTCCATCTGGTCTCCAGCTAAAAGGCATACGTATCTCCTGCTAATATTCTAAAATATAGCTAAACTGCATTGCCCGTTCCAGGGAGCGTTCCTTGGCGCCCACATTGCGCCAGGTATAGGCGATACTGGATGAATTGTTCAGCGCGAATCGAAAACCCCAATTCCAGGTGATCCCCACATCTTTCAAGAGCATGTGGTCAAATTCAATGGTGGTCATAAAGCGACGAGTGATCTGTTGCTCAACCCCCAGAAAAAGAAAAGTATCGTAAATTCCATCAAAGCTGGCAGAAGTGTCGTGGTAGGCAAAAAGATCAGTTACTGCCAATCCGCCACTAACCCGACCGCGACCTAAATGCAGGGTTTCAAAACGATCATATTTGTACGTGGCTGCGATGTAGGCATTACGGGGTGGACTCCATTGCTTTTCTACCAAATCCACAGAATCAGTTTCAGTGGTCACCGTCCAATTGCGACTGTTACTTTCAGCTCCAATGGCCAGGGAAGGAATGATCCTGCCCTTTTGTGACCAGATTTTGAATTTGGTGCTTATGAAAGGCAATTCGAAACCAAAATCATCTACATCATGACCCAGGAATTGATTGACCTGGAATTCCAAACCCCACTCCCAACGATTCCAAATACTGACCGAACTGGCGACCCGGAGGTTACCATCAGCATCATTCTGAATGTCCAGGCCAATAAAACGGTTTTCAATGATATCAGCTGTAGGGATATCGATGAGACGCCGCACTCGTAAAGGATAGGCTTTTGGCAACAGATGAAACTCACCGCCAATTTCTCCTGACCTAAGATCGGAACCAGTTAGCCTGCGAGCACCAATATAGCGTTTCATCCAATAGTCGGTACTCATGGGGACTTCAGTGACCCCATTGGTGGAACTGGCATGGATCATTTTGCGGCCATTGGTGTAAACGCCTACATGACTGACCCCTTTACCCAGCGTATCAAAGAATAACAGGTCTCCATACTGGAGGTCATCCTGAGCAACCTCATCACCAACGGTGTACTGCATCCTTGAAGTACGCGGAATAATGATACCCTGATCCTGGTAGACACCAGAGGTAAAGCCGGAACAGTCAACACCCCTGCCTGCCTCAGTACCGCCCCACCGATAGGGTGTACCCATATATCTATCGAAAGACTGTTCCATCTTTTTCTGATTCAGATCATCGTAAATGCCCACCTTCTGCGAACTACAGGCATTTAGCAAAATAGCCAGTATAATTACCCAGATATACAAGTATTGTCGCTGCATCAAGACACTCCTGTGTTGTTTTTCCACCTGAATTGTGTGCTGGAAATATAGTGTGAGAGTTTAGGGGTTCAATAGGTTTATGGGGTTGGGGGGTTATTGGGTTTATGGGTTATTGGGTTGGGGGGTTATTGGGTTTATGGGTTG